>CAZPXL010000034.1:0-13592 GCA_964591005.1 uncultured Eubacteriales bacterium | reverse complement strand
TGCAGCATTTCATGGGCGGATATATTCAATACAGAGATAATTACAGCAAACTGTTAAAATATCACGGGCAGTTTCCACAAATAAGCGGACGAACACATGGGGCTCCATTAATTAACAATGATCCCCTTGTTGAATCCGACTACTAAATACTACTTGGCCTTCAGGCAAGTAGTTTATGTTCTGCCGAAAAAAGGGAGTCGCCAGGAAAAGTTTAAGATCACAGCGGGATTAAAATCACAGCCGGTTGGTGAGCTGCACCTTGCCGGCTTTTTTAATCTCCGTTTAGAAAATTTCAGGGAATAATAACCAATGGGAGTTGCCCTTTTCAGGCACCGATGTTTTATATACCAAACTATTGACATTGTTAATACAGCTGGCTATAATACATTTAGTAAATTACTAGTTTAGTAAATTACTAGTTCAGTAAATATAATGGAGGCAGGAAAATGAAGATACCGACCATTTTAAAGCACAAGCCGGTCATCGTTTGTGAAAACTACGAGAATGTTGACGGCAGGTACGCCTATAATTCAGACGCCAAGGGCCTTTCACTGGGGTTGGCCCAGTGGAATGACCGGGGCAAGGTGGATATATCCGCTAAAGTATGGCGGTACACAGGTGAAAAATGGTCCAGGCAGTCTGAGGAAATGCCCCTGCACCGCGTGCTCGACCTGGCCATCCTGGTCTGCCGGGCGAAGCTGCATTTTCGGGAAGCCTATCAGTATGAGAAACTCTATGACACGGAAAACCCTGTCATAGACCGGGTTGGGTTGCAGGGTGACGCCATGACTGTGGCCGTATGTACTGGTAATGAAAAGATTAACGAGGACATTGCCTTATTCAGCCAGGCGCTCAGCAATGATGATGAAATTCTTGGAGAACGCCTGCATACTTTAGCAAGGATTTTGCGGGAGATGGGTTATTAACAAAGGAAACAAAAAGAACGTCCCCTTGTTTCCTAAAGGAGATGGGTTATTGAGACATGAGCAAAAGAAATAAAAAGATCAACATTTCGGTTTTTTTAGACGATGGCGGGAGAATAGCGCAGATACCCGTGCCCAACAGGACGAAAATCCCTGTTCTGGCTTATTTAGCCGGCAAGTTCGAGGGTGATCGCATTTACAGCGAAAAAGAGGTCAACGCTGTTATAGACGAGTGGCATACGTTCGGAGATTATTTCATATTGAGAAGGCTGCTGGTTGACTACAATTTTCTTGGGCGGACACCGGACGGGGCAAAATACTGGGTGGTCAAAAAAGAGGAAGATGATGTAAACGGTGGTGTCAACAACCCCGTCCCCCTGACACATATAATTTTAAGGAAGTGACAGCCAAATGGACAGAAAAAAAGAATTAAAGATGCAGTACAAGCAGATGAAGCCGCAGATGGGCATATTTATTATCCGCTCCAAAGTGAATAACAAGTGTTTTCTAAAGGTGACTCAGGATCTGAGGGGCGTGATCAACGGCACTAAAGTCAGGCTGGAAGGCGGTTCCCATCCCAACCGGGAACTGCAGAAGGAATGGAAAGAATTTGGTCCGGAGAATTTCACAATAGCAATCCTGGAGAACCTGGAATACGATAAGGACGAGTCAAAAACCGATTACAGCGGTGAACTGGAAGTGTTGCAGATGCTCTGGGAGGAAAAACTAGCTGGGGAAAGACTGGAGTTTTACAAAAAAAGAATATGAAGCCCCACATAAACAAAAAAACATCACTCGAAATTAGTCTTTAAAGCCTTAAAAAAGAGATATGCAGAACATTTCCATATCTCTTTTTATGTTTATCACTCATCTGGCCCCCTTACAGTAAAAAAATGAACTGCCACAAAAGTATTTACCAGATAGCGGTTGTATTATTAAAATTATCTAAATCTATTATATATTATCTCGAAAAATCCGAATATAAGAGGAGAAGGTAATTGCTTGTTGAAAAATTATTTAGAAAAAATTTCACTAATTAGATATTAAAAAAAAATAAAGCACTTGGGTCGTCTATATTCATAAGGGCGGAATTTGATGGTTGTCCCGGCTGCGTTTGTTTCGTCACTGACAATAGTTGTGGTTGCGACCGCGTTTTATAAGGCACAAAGAGCAGATATTTAACAAAAGAGAGCTGTATTACGATGGAAAAGCTTTCCAGCGGACATCGCATTTTAAAACGAAAAATGATCAGGGAGCAGCTTGGCCAAGCATTTGACTATCCTCTGACGCTGGTGGTGGCGGCAATGGGTTATGGCAAAACTGTTGCGGTAAGGGATTTTCTTGACGAGATGAAAGCAGATTACATATGGCTGAAAATAGATAGTGATGAAACATCAGCCCACATTATCTGGGACTCCTTTACCAGGCAATTTGCCGAAAACGAGCCGGAAATAGGGGTCCGTCTAAACACCCTGGGTTTTCCCTTCAGCGCTGTGGACAGGGACAGAATATTTGACTTATTAGAAGAATGGACGTACCTGACAAGCAAAGTAATTGTTATTGACGACTACCATTTTGCCAACTTGCCGGAGTTGGATATGCTGCTGGAGAAACTTGTGCGGAAGAGGATCACGGGATTGCACCTCCTGGTCATATCAAGGACAAGACCGGCAATTAATATTGAAGAGCTAAAGCTAAAAGGTTACTGCCACCAGCTGAAAAGCTCCCTCTTCGAACTGTCGCAGGATGAAATAAAGGAGTATTTCCAGCTCTATGGCCGGGAAATTTCCGATACTACGGCAAAACAGGTGCAGGAGATAACCGAGGGATGGATTACGGCTGTTTACCTGGTTTGCCGGAGATACCTGGAAACAGGCAGGCTGGAGGCGGGGGTAGACCTGCATGAACTTATTAACACAACAATAATGGGACGTTATTCAGAAAATGAAAAAAGATTGCTGATGGTCCTTTCCACCCTGGACAGCTTCACACTGCCGCAGGCGGTATACGTCACGGAAAACAAGGCGGTGCCGGGGATGATCCAGCAGTTGAGCCGGGACAGCTCTTTTATCCGCTTTGACGGGCGGTCACAAAGATATGCCATGCACAACATTTTTGCCGGTTATTTAAGAGGACTGCTCGAAGAACAGGCTGACCAGGCGGAAGTCCTCAATTTATACAGGCGCTCCGGCGAGTGGAATATCTCCAAGGGTTTTACTCTCACAGGAATGAAGTTGCTCCTGAAAGCTAAGGAATACGACCTGATCCTGAAAGAGTTTGAGAAACGGGGTATAGCCCGGGTGCTTGACACCGCCGCACAGGATATAGTGAAACTTTTTGAGCAAATCCCTATTGATGTGAAATACCGCCATCCCATCGGTTACCTGACCTATGCGAATTTTTACCTGCCCAAAGTTGATATGGAGGGCGGCGCCCGGCTCCTCTCAGAGATAGAAGCACACTATCAAAACGACAGCCTCACTCCACCCGCCCTGAAGAAGCGGATAGCAGGGGAGATCGAACTGATAAAGCACTTTCTTGTCTTTAATGATGTACGCAAGATGAGCGCAGCGCATAAAAAAGCCTATTCGCTGCTTGATGGAAGTTCCCGCATTGCCAACAAAGACATGATGTTTCATTTCGGCTGCCCCAGCCAACTTTACCTTTACTACAGGGAGAAGGGAGATATGCTGGGGATAGTGGAATTTGTGGAGAGCGACTTCCGTTACTACGAGGAATTGTCCGGCGGCTGCGGCAAAGGCTTTGAAAACCTGCTCAGGGCGGAGTACTGCCTGGAAAGGTGCGACCTTGAACAGGCTGAGCTTAATGCCTACAAGGCCGTTTACAGGGCAGAGACCATGGAGCAGGTGCCTGTTATCATTTGTGCCGGCTTTACCCTGGCCCGGCTCCACGCGGCAAAGGGCAAATTTCAGGAAGCAACAGACCTTCTTAACGAATTAACCGTCAGATTAGCTGAGTATAATAATCCCATTTACATGAACTCCCTGGATTTATGCTACGGCTACCTGGGCGGCATAACAGGCGAACCCTTAAGCTATGCCGGGTGGCTTAAAAGCGGTGATATGAAGCACGACGAAATGTTTTACCAGGGCCTGGCTTTTAATTACCTGGTCCACGCCAGGTATTTACTGCTGGAAGGGAACTATCTTAAGCTGGAAGTTCTCTGTGAGGAAATGCACCAGCTTTTTTCCATCTTTGACAACTTGCTTGGCCATCTCCACGCCCACGTGCTGGATGCCATAGCCAAACACCAATTGTATGGCCCGGAAAAAGCCAAAAAAGCCATGGGGCAGGCTTTGGCTATCGGCAGGGCCGACGGTGTCATACTGTCTTTTGCCGAGTACGGTGAATACATTCTTGATATCCTTGCCGTCCTGGCCAGGGAAAGCAAAAAAGATAAATACCTGGATAGGCTCGTTGATGTAGCGTCACAATACAGGCGCAACCTGGAGTCAGCCGGTAAAGACAAAACACCGGTTATCAAGCTGACAGAGCGTGAAAAAGACATACTGAGGCTTCTGATAGAAGGCCAACCCAACAAGGAAATTGCAAGCCGGCTTTTTGTCGCTGAAATTACAGTGAAAAAAACCATTACATCCATTTACCGGAAATTAGGGGTAAGCAGCCGCGCGGCAGCTGTCAGAAAAACCATGGAACTGAAACTCATCTAAAAGAAAATCGCATATTTATTTATGTCGTAAAGCGGGATCAGGAAGTTGTTTGCTTTTAACAAGCGGACAAATCTTGTTACCGCTTTTTTTTTACCGTACTGCCAACCTAAAACCTTTATTTATATACGAATGTATAATTATTAAATTTGAAGGATCTTGTTAGTATTTTTAAGACGTAATAATTCTGGAAGGGGACAGGTATGGCGAGAATAATAAAAGTCGTTTTCCACGACGACCATACCCTGACAATAGAACTCAGCAATAACCACCGCATTATCTACGATATGCGGCCCAGGCTGCAAACCACCCGTTTCTGCGGGCTGGCTGATATAGAAAAATTTCTTGCCGTCAGGGTGGAGCATGAAAACACATTGGTATGGAACAACCTGTGCCAGATAACCATTGACGAGATTATGGATATGGTTGACCGGTAGGTAATTGCTCAATGCTAGCGATCCTCTCAGCTACGAATTTGCCTCTTTGCTCAACGGGACTTCCGGCGCAAAATATGAATGGTATCGTACTCTCTCCCCTATTTATTATGATTCTCCTGGATTAGAGCAGACACTGAGAAGCAATACCTTTACGGTCAATACCGGCGGCGCGATATACGGCGTCTATTTCCAATATCGGGTAATCGTCTCACCAACTACTCAGCAATACAGCGATAATGTCGGCTTCACATCCTATATTACACCAAATGTTCCTGGAGAGCCGATGCCCAAAGTATCAACGGTAATCACGGTCAACTATCAGAAGAAAGGGACCCCGAAGGGCAATTCCACCTTCCTGTTCCGTGGCGCCGACGGTTACAATTACCTGGTGAAGAGCAACAGCTGGGCAGGGGGAGGTTTAACCTTCTATAACACTACCGCGGCTTCCTTCAGTGGCAAATGCGTCATTCAAAAAATTGACCGGTCTACTGGTTTAGTAGTTGAGTCCAACGGGAACTGTTTCTTCACCGTGGATATCCTGGATGGCGACTTAGAGAAACCTAAAGCCAGCGACATGTACGCCATTACTGTCTTATCAGGCGGTCTGGTCTGGCATCAGGTTGGCGCCATAAATGCACCGGTTGGTATCGGCGGAGGAAATATCGTTGTCCATAGCAAATAGCTAAACCAATCCTGAAACATTTGGGACAAGGGGAGCATATCAGTGATCCCTTGTCCCAGCTTGATGACAAACGAAGAGCTAAGGGTATCAGGGACAGGGTTGTTGAATACGGAAAGGGCGCCAGTCTTTAGCATCAGGCGAAGTTTATATACGAACGTATAGTTTTAGGATTTGAAAATTCTTGTTAGTATTGAATAAGACCTTACCGATCTTTCAGTAATAAATATCGAAGGGTGGCAGGTATGGCGAGAATTATAAAAGTTGTTCCCCACGACGACCATACCCTTACGCTGGAACTGAGCAACAACCACCGCATTATCTACGATATGCGGGCCAGGCTGCAAACCACCCGTTTCTGCAAACTGGCGGATATAGGAAAATTTCTTGCCGTCAGGTTAGAAAATGAAAACACTCTGGTATGGGACAACCTGTGCCAGTTAACAATCGACGAGATAATCAGTATGGTTGAGAGGTGAATATTTCCCAGGCCCGTACGAAAGAACAGTAAAGAACTGAAGGCACAATTAAAAGTGGTCGCCTTACACAGCAGAAAACAAGTAGGAAACTGATGTCCAAGTCTAGCGGGAAATATATTTCATATACATGGGCAAACCCTCCGAAAGGTGGGGACGCAAAGCCAGCGGGCCTACAAGCTTGTTTGCATAAGGCGGCCGGGCTGCTGAATATTTACTATTCAGTCAGTTTGGCTGCTTTTATGTCTCCATAGTATCAGCAAAATGAATTAGGATTCCGGATATTCGACAACCCATGACAGGTCAAACTTTCAGCCCTGGAGAGGGAGGGTGAAGGAATAGTCGACAGATACATAAGGTTGTAGTTACTAACAAGAAAACCAGTTTGCTTTTGAGTGGAGGCGATGAGCCCCCGGCCGTGATTTGGACGCTTGGCCAGATCGGAGTGAGTAGCGTAACCGGCCAGGAAGGCCGGTTTTTTGTTATGGTCAGGTGATCACGTAATTGAAAGGGGTGCTGCACAAAATTCTTATTCATGTTGCACTCAGAAAGCAGCCAGTATTTATACTATTTGGGGATTAATTTGGGGAGGGATCTTAATGTATATAAAAAAAAGTTACAAAAAATTGAGCGTAGTCCTTGTACTTGTATTGCTGTTCAGTTCGTTATCTGCCGGGACGGCTTTTGGAGCAACTACGACCCCGTCGAGCTGCTGGGCCTGGGGGAACAATGATTATGGCCAGTTGGGCGACGGCACAACTGTAGACAAATCCAGTCCAACCCAAGTCGGGGCGGCTAGCGACTGGGCAGCAGTATCAGTTGGAGGTATGCACACATTGGCCTTAAAAACAGATGGGACCCTCTGGGCCTGGGGGAACAATGATTATGGTGAGTTGGGCGACGGTGCAACTTATACTTATAGGTACAGCCCGATCCAAATAGGCACCGCCACCTGGACAGCTGTTTCAGCCGGAAATTTTTTCAGCCTGGCAATCAAGTCTGACGGTACCATCTATGCCTGGGGGCGCAATAATCAGGGGCAGTTGGGCGACGGCACAACTGTAGACAAATCCAGTCCAACCCAAGTCGGGACGGCCATCGACTGGACAGCTGTATCGGCTGGAGGTAACCACACATTGGCCCGAAAAACGAATGGCACCCTCTGGGCCTGGGGGAACAATGAGTTTGGCCAGCTGGGCCAAGGTTATGCATCGTATGATCTAATACCCGGCCCAATCCAAGTAGGGACGGCCAGCGACTGGGCAACAGCAGTAGCCGGATATTATCACAACCTTGCTCTGAAGCCAGATGGGAGCCTATATACCTGGGGTTGGAATGGCTATGGCCAGTTGGGCGACGGCACAACTGCAAATAAATTCAGCCCAACCCAAGTCGGGGTAGGTAACACCTGGCTGATGATTTCAGGTGGCTATCTACATTCAGCGGCCCTGGCTGCGGCAGAGCCGGCGGTAACGGTCTCGAACGTATCCCCGATATCGGATATTAATGTGTCCTACGGAACCGCACTGGCCGATGTGGGACTGCCGGCCACTGTAGGTGTAACATTAAGTGATGGTTCGATTACTACCCTTGGTGTAACCTGGGACGGCAGTGATCCCGCCTATGACGGCAGCACAGCCGGGACCTACGCGTTCAACGGGACGCTGTCACTGACAGCCGGAGTAACGAATCCCGACAGCTTGGCCGCGTCGGTTAACGTTATTGTGGCTGCGCCAGTTGCCATGTATACCGTCACCGTCTCGGCCAGCCCGACCGAGGGCGGTACCGTCAGCGGCGGGGACACCTACGCGGAAAGCGCTTCGGTGGCGGTTACCGCCACCGCCAACGCGGGTTACAGTTTTGTCAACTGGACTGAGGGTGGAAATGTAGTCAGCACCAGCGCGAAATATACTTTTAAAGTTGACTCTAACCGCACCCTGGTGGCCAACTTCCAGCCCGATGGGCTGTTCCCGATAACTTATACCGTCAGCGTGTCTGCCGAACCGTCTGATGCCGGCAGGGTAAGCGGCGGGGGGGACTACCTGCCGGGCGCTGCAGCAACGGTTACCGCCAAGGCCAACAAGGGTTACAGTTTTGTCAGCTGGACCGAGGATGGAAATGTGGTCAGCACCAGCGCGAAATATACTTTTAAAGTTGACTCTAACCGCACCCTGGTGGCTGACTTCCAGCGGTGAACCTGGTACGGGGACAGAGGGACAGGTTCCTTGTACCACTTACTGAAAGAAAGAAGCTATTCGAAAATCTATAAGGATTAAGCAATGCCTTCGGTACGGTACTTTCCGAAACCGAAGGCATTTTTTTAAATGGACAGAGAAAGGGACAGAAATACAGGTCCTTCAGGTGCATTTATCAATTTTTTACCCATTTTTATAAATTTTTTATAAATACTTTAAAGCAAGTTTAAACATGTTTTCTATAATGGCCTTACTAAAAACAAGGAGGTCGTTATAATGGGTAAAATCAAGCTTTTGTACGATGTGGTCACGACCATGAAAGACAAGGAGTATATCCACGGGAACCTCAAAGTGGAAGGCAGCAGGAACCAGGTGAAAATATTCGGCCTGGACAATGAATTTGAAAAGAACATGTCGGATGGAAGGCTGAAGGCCAGGATAGCCCTGGAAATGGACAAGAATGGTAAAAAAGTAAAACATGAAAGCAGCACCGAATTTGAAGGGTGCGGTTTCCACGATGCCGGCCGGCAGGGCATGATGGACCGCCTGTTTTCTCACTATGGCCACGGCCATCGTCCAGGCCTCGGTCACACGGGCGCTCAAAACGACATGAAGCGTTGCGGGTTAAAAGATAAGCTGTCCAGGCTGGCGTTTATGCTGAGTATTTTAAACAGCATCAAGGTGAAGGAACAGGAGGATCAAAGCACAGTGCTTTCCCTGGATTTCGCCGATATTCCAGGAGATATGAAGGAATTGTTCCATGAGAAGTTATTGCTACACAAGAAAATGCATCACGAGTACGGTCGTCAGCTGCAGGGAGAGTGCCTATTCCAGGAATTCTCCGGTATGGATATTTTAAACGGCGGATTGAATGTACTCACCAATAAGAACAAGGAAGTCGAAGGAATTACATTAACCGTTGAGGGGAAGCAAAAAAACGATTCCGGCGTGCCGCACCAAATGAATCTGCAGGCGGAGATTCGCTTTGCCTGGTAACCGGGTGGGATACGGGCCGCCGGCTCATCTCCCGCTGCGCAGGTTTATTATGAGAGGGCATCAATATAAACAGTCTTACTGGGTTGGCGCCAGGCGAAACACCACTGCTTATATCGCGATAAACACCAGGCTGTGCGGAGCCTGCTGGAAATGTATAAACGCCTGCCCGAAAGGTGTTATAGGAAAAGCCGGTTTCATTTTTCACAAACACGCGCGAATTATCAACCCCGGGGCTTGTACCGGATGCCTGGCCTGTGCGAAAGCCTGTCCGGAAGGAGCGATCAAGCTGTGCAAAGAAGAATAGATCAAACAGAGTCGATAACAGGAGCGGCAGAGGTACTGAAATATTCGGAAGGGCAAAGAAAATACGCCTCCGGTTGATTGCAAGGAAAACTTTTCTGGAATGACTGTTCAGGGCCAGTCTTCCTTTTTTTTGTCCAATGTAAAATTCAGGAACACTTTACGGGGATGTTTGAGTTTTTCCTGGCAAAGATGATATATAATGATCTGGGGCTGACTTTTAGGAGAAAGATAATTGATATGGAAGAAAAGGAAAAACATGAATCATTTTTTCAAAAACTAAGACAACACCACAGGTGCGACCATAAGCACAGCCATTTTTTTGAAGAATTTGAACGGCAGCGGATGTACCACCGGGAATTTCACCGCATGCACCAGTCCATGAGATATTTTCGCCCTTTCGGCTTGTTGTTTACCCTGCTGGTTTTGTTTTTGTTGATTAAGCTGGCCGGCCTGAAATGGATTGTGCTCTTTATCGCGGCCATGCTGATCACAAAAGAAATAGTGCAGATATTGTTCTTCATACGCCTGGAAAAGAGAGTCTTCAGGCCGATTGAAGCTTTGAAAAACGGGGTGGAGGAAATTGCCCGGGGTAATTATGGCGTTGTAGTAAAGTGTGATCTGAAAAATGAAATCGGCCTGCTGGTGGCCTCTTTCAATGAAATGGCGCGCAAACTGGGGGAAAGTGAAAGAATCAAGTCTGAATATGAAGAAAACAGAAAAGCTCTGGTCATCAATATTTCGCATGACCTGAAAACCCCTATCACTACCCTGCAGGGGTATGTTGAGGCGATTTTGGACGGGGAGGTGCCGCCGGAAAACAAGGAGAAGTACCTGCAGATAATCCACCGCAATATTATTTATGTAAACAAACTTATAGATGATCTTTTCCTGTTTTCCAAGCTCGATCTGCAGAAGCTGGATTTTCATTTTGCAGACGTGCCAATACGGGCCTTTATGAGTGATTTAACAGAAGAATTGGGGCTTGAGCTGGCTGAAAGGCAGGTGCGGCTTGTATATGTTGATCAAATGGATGAGGACCTGCCTGTTCTGCTGGACAGGAAGAGAATGCACCAGGCCATCCGGAATATCATCAGCAACGCTTTAAAGTACGGGCCGGAGAAGGGCCTGGTCATCAGGGCCGGACTGTCCAAACAGGGTGAATTTGCGTGTATTGAAACCAGCGACAACGGCCCGGGAATTCCCGCGGACAAACTGCCCCATATTTTCGAAAGGTTTTACCGGATAGATAACGAGCGCACAAAGGATATGTCTAGTACCGGGCTCGGGCTGGCCATAGCACGCGAGTTGGTGGAAGCACACGGAGGAAAGATCACGGCCGCAAGCGAAGAAGGAAAGGGTACGACCTTTACGATCACGCTGCCGCTAGCCGGTTGATTTGGGAAGGGGCTGCTGTCGATGAAACGCATTTTGATCATTGAGGACGACCTTAATATTGCCGAGCTGGAAAGAGACTACCTTCAGCTAAACGGGTTTAAGGCAGACATTGTCCAGGATGGGTCGCAGGGGCTGAAAAGGGCTCTTACAGGAAATTATGCTGTGATCATCGTGGACCTGATGTTGCCCAACAAGGACGGTTATGAGATCATCAAAGAGATCAGGAAAAGACTGGACGTCCCGGTAGTGGTCGTTTCCGCTAAAAGTGAAGACATCAGTAAAATCAGAGGGTTGGAGTACGGGGCTGATGATTATATGACCAAGCCGTTCAGCCCGGGGGAAATGGTGGCCAGGGTCAAGTCCCATATCAAAAGGTATGAGCGGCTGAAAGGGATCAAGGCAGACTCCGGGATGATTATTCACGGCGGGTTGGAGATTAACACGGCGTCCCACCAGGTAACCCTCAACGGCCGTGAAGTGCAACTGACCGCCAGGGAGTATGAGCTCTTGCTGTTTCTTGCCTCGCATCCCAATATCGTGTTTTCAAAAGAACACATTCTGGCGGCTATCTGGGGACACGATAACTACGGGGACACGGCAACCGTAGCCGTACATATCCAGAAAATAAGAAAAAAGATAGAAAAAGACCCTTCAAACCCGGAGTATATTGAAACTCTGTGGGGGGCGGGCTACAGATTCACTAGCGCCCGCAGGCCTTAAGGGACAGGGGGACAGGTCCCTTATCCCCCAGCCTGTCCAACAATAGAGGGCCCGCTCCAAAGAGTAATGCTCAAGGAGCGGTTTTCTATAAAGTTTAAAAATACTTCCGGGTCATAGCGCCAATACTCATTAACTCTGCTTCCGATAAAAAGAAATTTTGTAGTGCTTCAAACGAATTTACCTGATTATCAGTTCCAGTGCTTTCTGGACAAGCAGCATAAATTAATTCTTCTGGTGATAAAAATAAATTCTGTAATGCTTCAAATAATTTTTTTTCCAATAACTTCACCCTTAATTAAAATATTTTTAACATAACAAAAAGATGCATAAACATTTTCCCTTTCAATGCTAAATTAGACAGATATCAGGTTATATAACTGTTGTAATAGTAGATACAAGTTATGCCCTGGTAATGTTTTCTGAGGACAGGGCCAAAGCAGTTGAGTTATTAAGAAAATATATGAATGAGCACCATGAGGATAAATGTTTAGAAAATGATGAAAAATACCGGATGACAGACCCGGAGGTAAGATCGTATTTTGCCGGGCATGGTGTTGCATACGTAAACGGACTGAAGCAGCTTGAGAAAAGCAGAAGAGAAGATATTATAAACTTGTTATTGACATATGCCCATAACAGTGTATAATAAAATTATAAATGACATATGTCAATAACCAGAAGGAGGTAACGAGCATGCCAAGAGGAGACGGCACTGGCCCGATGGGATATGGGCCGATGAGCGGCAGGGGTTTTGGATTCTGCACCGGGGGAAACGCCGGCAGGTACGGCGCCGGAATGGGCTACGGTTATGGCTACGGCTACGGTCGAGGACGCGGATTTGGCTGCAGATGGGGATATGGAGTTGGAATGAACTACGCAGCAGACCCAGCTACAGCTAAAACGCAGAAAGAATTGCTGGAAGAGCAAAAGCAACTTCTGCAAAACAGGCTTGACATTATCAGCAAACAGTTAGAAAATCTATAAAGAAAGCATAAGTAGCAGGGGGACATCCCCTGTTACTTACATTACATACTTGAGGTGAATCAGTCATGCCCAGGCCGAGAAAATGGAGAAAAGTATGCAGCCTCCCGGAGAACAGCCTGTTCGGGCCGCTCAACGCGCCGCATCCGGCCGGGGAAACAATTATTATGACCATTGATGAATTTGAAACCATCCGCCTCATTGATCTGGAAGCCATGACGCAGGAGGAGTGCGCGGAAAGGATGAACGTCGCCCGCACGACCGTCCAGAGGATTTACAATGACGCCCGCAGGAAGGTCGCGGCGTCCCTGGTAGAGGGAAATACCCTGAAGATCGAGGGCGGGGATTACGAGCTTTGTGACGGCAGCGAGCAGTTGCACGGATGCGGCAGGTGCCGCAGGCACAGAGCCGGGAAAAATTACATTTGACGAAAGCCGACGGAAGGAAATTAATTTTACTTGATCAGGTTTTAAAAGGGATAAGTGTTGAAAGGATAAATGGGAGGTAGAGCCGGTATCGGGCACCGGAAGTAAAATAAAAATATAATCATAAAGGAGTAAGATTATGAGCAAAGATTGCGATCAAAAATGTGGCACATGCGGTGAAGACTGTGCTGAAAGGAAGGAGACGCCGCAGGATCTTTTCGCCAAGCCGCACGAATTGAGCAATATGAAGAAAGTCATCGGCATTGTCAGCGGCAAGGGAGGAGTCGGCAAATCGCTGGTGACGTCATTGCTCGCCGTAACGATGAAAAGGAGGGGCTACAATACGGCCATACTTGACGCTGACGTTACAGGG
>CAZPXL010000033.1:6707-13687 GCA_964591005.1 uncultured Eubacteriales bacterium | reverse complement strand
TCCCGGGGAACAAAATCAACATCCGTGTAATACTGCTTGAGGAAGGAAGCGATAACTTCCGGCTGGCTCAAACCTTCCACCCCGCGCAGCATAAAGTGCTCACTGCCGATAAGCTTGCCGCCGCGGACAAAAAACACCATCACACAGGCTTGGTCCAATTCCCCGGCCCCGGCAGCGGCCACCACGTCCTGGTCCTCAAAGCCGCCGGTAATAATCTTTTGACGTTCGACCACCTCGCGTACAGCCTGCAGCTGGTCGCGCAGGCGGGCGGCAAGTTCAAAGTCCAGCGCCTTCGCTGCCTCTTCCATCCTTGCCGCCAGACGTTTGACCAGGTCTTCATGCCTGCCTTCCAGGAAAAGGCAGATTTCGTTGATCATCGAACGGTACCTGTCGCTGTCGACCTGCCCGGCGCACGGCCCCAG
Organism: uncultured Eubacteriales bacterium; assembly: GCA_964591005.1. Lineage (GTDB taxonomy): Bacteria > Bacillota > Desulfotomaculia > Desulfotomaculales > Pelotomaculaceae > Syntrophopropionicum. Next base: position 13,265 of record CAZPXL010000033.1, on the reverse strand, counting down.
GCAGCGCTTGATATGGTAATTCAGGCACGGTCGGGCCCTTAACACCGGCTCTTTTTGTTTGCAGGAGCGAAAGGGAAATATTTTTTTCAAGAGGCGCAGGGTTTCATTCACCGCGCCCACCCGGGTATAGGGCCCAAAGTACCTGGAGCCGTCTTTTACATGGCGGCGGGTAATCATTACCCGCGGAAAATCATCCGCCATCGTTACCTTCAGGTATGGATAACTTTTGTCGTCCTTGTACATGACATTGTACCGGGGACGGTGCTCCTTGATCAGGTTTTGCTCAAGGATCAGGGCCTCCACTTCAGAGTCGGTCACAATTATATCAAAGTCAGCCACTCTCTCCAGCATCACCTTTGTTTTTGGCGGCAGCTGAGCCCCCGGTTGAAAGTAAGAACGGACCCTGCTTTTGAGCGAAAGGGCCTTGCCGACATAAATTATTTTGCCTTTTTCGTCACGGTAAAGGTAAACCCCCGGCCTGGCCGGCAGAAGTTTCAATTTTTCTTCCAGCTGCATTTAGCGCACCGCTTTCCCGCAATAAAAATGATTTAAAAAAAACTGACACACGAGAACCGTCCCCATGTGCTAAAAGGACCGTCCCCCTGACGCATGTATCGTTTAATGTTACCAGACAGAGGGATGGGGACACACCTCTATTTAGAGTCCTGCTTTAGGGCCGAGGGATGTCCCCGATAGGGCTTTTTTCAAAAACAGGCCAGTGTATGAGCCCGGCGCCGAGGCCACCTCTTCCGGCGTGCCGGCGGCCAGCACCTGGCCGCCCTTTTCCCCGCCCTCGGGACCCAGGTCGATGATATGGTCGGCGGTCTTGATCACGTCCATGTTATGCTCGATAACCACGACTGTATCGCCCGCCTCAACTAGCCGGTGCAGCACTTCTAAAAGCCTGTCGATATCGGCGGTATGCAGTCCGGTGGTCGGTTCATCAAGGATATAGAAGGTCTTGCCGTTGGACCTTCTGGACAATTCAGTGGACAGCTTCACCCGCTGGGCCTCGCCCCCGGAAAGCGTGGGCGCAGGCTGCCCCAGGCGGATGTAGCCCAGTCCCACGTCCTGCAGCGTCTTCAGCTTGCGGTATATCTTGGGAATATGGCGGAAGAAATCCACCGCCTGCTCCACGGTCATGTCCAGCACGTCAGAGATATTTTTTCCCTTGTACCTGACCTCAAGGGTTTCCCGGTTGTAGCGCAAGCCCTTGCATACCTCGCAAGGCACGTAGACGTCCGGCAGGAAATGCATTTCTATTTTTATAATCCCGTCCCCGCGGCAGGACTCGCAGCGCCCGCCCTTAACGTTGAAGCTAAAACGCCCGGCCTTGTACCCGCGCATCTTGGACTCCGGTGTCTGCGCATACAGGTCCCTGATGTCGTTGAACACACCGGTATAAGTGGCCGGGTTTGAGCGCGGCGTCCGGCCGATGGGAGACTGGTCCACATCGATTACTTTATCCAGCTGCTCTATGCCGCGGACACCTATATTTTCCCCGGGATTAGTTTTCGCCCCGTGCAGTTCCTGGGCCAGTTTACGGTACAGGATGTCGTTTACCAGGGTGCTTTTTCCTGAACCCGACACCCCGGTAACACAGGTGAACACACCCAGCGGGAACGCCACGTCTATATTTTTTAGATTATTTTCAGCGGCGCCCAGCACTTCCACAACCCTGCCGTTCAACGGGCGGCGGCTGTCCGGCACGGGAATGGACTTTTTGCCGCTCAGGTACTGGCCGGTAATAGAATCCGGGTTTTGCGCGATATCTTTATAAGTGCCTGTGGCGATCACCCGGCCGCCGTGCTCGCCCGCCCCGGGACCGATATCTATAATATGGTCGGCTGCCAGCATGGTATCCTCATCGTGCTCGACCACGATCAGCGTGTTCCCCAGGTCACGCAGTCGTTCCAGCGTCTTGAGCAGGCGCTCGTTGTCACGCTGGTGCAGACCTATGCTGGGCTCGTCCAGTATATAGAGCACGCCCATCAGGCCGGAGCCGATCTGGGTGGCCAACCTGATCCGCTGCGCCTCGCCGCCCGCCAGGGTACCCGCGTTCCGGTCCAGGGTCAGGTAATCCAGGCCCACATTAACCAGAAACCCCAGGCGCTCGTTGATTTCCTTTAAAATCTGCCGTGCAATAATCTGCTCGCGGCTGGTCAGCTCAAGACCGCTGAAGAAGTTTTTCGCCTCAAGCACTGAAAAATGGGCAATCTCGGATACGGACCGACCTCCCACCTTCACCGCCAGGGCTTCGGGTTTGAGCCTGGCGCCCTTGCAGGCGGGACACGTCCGGCTGCTCATGTACTTTTCAATTTCCTCGCGCTGGTGCTCCGAACTCGTCTCCCTGAAGCGCCTGGCCAGGTTGTTGATTACCCCTTCAAATGGGACATGCATTTCATGCCGGCGCCCGTAATAATCATTCTGAAGAATAAAGTGAAAACGCCGGCCGCGGGTACCGTACAATATCACATCCAGGTGTTCCGGGTCCAGCCTTTCCACCGGCGTGTCCACGCTGAAGCCGTAATGGCCGGCCAGTCCCTCCAGAAACTGGTAGGAATAACTCCCCTTAAACCAACCTTCGATAGCTCCCTGCGCTATTGATTTGCGCCGGTCCGGGATCACCAGGTCCGGATCGATTTCCCTCTTGAACCCCAGGCCGGTACATTCCGGGCAGGCTCCGTAAGGGCTGTTAAATGAAAAAAGACGCGGCGAAATTTCTGTGATGCTGATCCCGCAGTCCACACAGGCAAAATTTTCGCTGAAGATAATTTCTTCCCCGCCGGTTACCGCCGCAGCCGCCACCCCTCCGCCCTGTTTAAGAGCTGTTTCCAGGGAGTCGGCCAGCCTTCTCTCGGCGCCCGGCCGTATTATTATACGGTCCACCACTACTTCGATGGTGTGCTTTTTGTTTTTTTCCAGCTTGATATCTTCTGACGCGTCCAGCACCTCGCCGTTTATCCTGACCCGGACGAAACCGCCCCGGCGGATATCCTCAAGGACCTTTACGTGTTCACCCTTTTTTCCCTGTATCACAGGCGAAAGGATCTGTAACCTTGTGCCTTCCGGCAGGGCCATTAAATGGTCCACCATCTGCTCCACCGCCTGGCGGGTAATCAGTTTGCCGCAGCGGGGGCAGTGCGGCCGTCCCGCCCTGGCGAAAAGCAGCCGGAGGTAGTCGTAGATCTCTGTCACTGTCCCCACCGTGGAGCGGGGATTGTTGCTGGTTGTCCTCTGGTCTATGGAAATGGCCGGGGAAAGGCCTTCGATGTAATCCACATCCGGTTTGTCCATCTGGCCCAGAAACTGGCGGGCATACGCGGAAAGAGACTCAACGTACCGGCGCTGGCCCTCGGCGTAAATGGTGTCAAAAGCCAGGGAAGACTTGCCGGACCCGGACAGTCCTGTAATAACCACAAACTTATCCCGGGGGATTTCCACATCTATATTTTTTAAATTATGGGCGCGGGCGCCCTTGACCAGGATTTTGTCAAGCATATATACTAACTCCTTGAATCATTTGTATGTCAGGTGAAGTGACAGGGGACGGTTCTCTGTCCACCTCTAAAAGTTTTATATAAAGCCGGGAGAAGTTGCCGGTTGCGACAGGAGAGAACCGTCCCCTTGTCGCATTGTCGCACCGTCCCCTTGTCGCATTGTCGCAGTTTTGTCGCGCGGTACGTCAATCGTTTAGTGATACCAGACAGCGGAATGGGACACATCTCTATTTCAGGCATTCCTTCTAGGACGAGATATGTCCCCGATGTCGGGGACGGCGGGGCCGATGCCTTTTTCTCCGCGCAGCTGCAGGCGGAGCTCGATAATCACGTCCCTGATCTGGGCCGCCCGCTCGAAAGCCAGCTGGCGGGCCGACTCGCGCATCTCTTTTTCCAGGGAGGCGATGGTTTTCTTCAGCTGGGATTTGGTCATCTTCTTGCCGGTATGGGGCATTGCCTCATAAATAGCCTTCGGCTCGGCGACGCGGGTAGCCTCTATCACGTTGCGCACCGATTTCCGGACGGTTTCAGGTGTAATGCCATAGCGGCGGTTATACTCCAGCTGCACCCCGCGCCTGCGGTTCGTTTCCGAAATGGCCCTGTTCATGGAGTCCGTAACCCTGTCGGCGTACATGATCACCTTTCCTTCCACGTTGCGGGCGGCCCTGCCGATGGTCTGGATCAGGGAGCGCTCCGACCGGAGGTAGCCCTCCTTGTCCGCGTCCAGGATAGCCACCAGGCTCACTTCGGGCAGGTCCAGCCCCTCCCGCAGGAGGTTAATCCCCACCAGCACGTCGAACACGCCCAGCCTCAGGTCCCTTAATATTTCCATGCGTTCGATGGTTTTAATATCCGAGTGCAGGTAGCGCACTTTAATGCCGATCTCGCGCAGGTAGTCCGTCAGGTCCTCGGCCATCTTCTTGGTCAGGGTGGTGGTCAGGACCCGCTCTCCCCGCTGCACCCGCAGCCGTATTTCCGCCAGCAGGTCGTCTATCTGCCCCTGGGAGGGGCGTACGGAAATTTCCGGGTCGACCAGCCCGGTGGGCCGGATAATCTGCTCGACCACCCCGGAGGCATTCTTCAGCTCGTAAGGCCCCGGTGTCGCTGAAAGATAAATCACCTGGTTCAGGTGTGCGATGAATTCCTGGAAGGTAAGGGGCCGGTTGTCAAAGGCCGACGGCAGGCGGAAGCCGTATTCCACCAGCGCTTTCTTGCGGGAGCGGTCCCCCTCGTACATGGCGCCGACCTGGGGCACGGCCACGTGAGACTCGTCAATGAACATAATAAAATCTTTCGGGAAATAGTCCAGCAGGGTATAGGGCGGCTGCCCGTGCGCCCTGCCGGTTAAATGGCGCGAGTAGTTTTCAATGCCGCTGCAAAACCCCATCTCACGCATCATCTCCAGGTCAAAGTTGGTCCGCTGCTCCAGGCGCTGCGCTTCCAGGAGCTTGTCCTGCGCCCGCAGCTCCGCCAGCCGTTCTTCCAGCTCGGCCTCAATAGTAACAACAGCGCGCTCCATTATTTCCCCGGAAGTGGCATAGTGGCTGGCCGGAAATATAGAAACGTGGCTGCGTTCTCCCAGTATTTCCCCCGTGAGCACGTCAAACTCCAGCATCCTTTCCACTTCATCCCCGTTAAAGTCCACCCGGATCGCTTTTTCCGAAGCGGAAGCCGGAAAGATTTCGAGCACGTCGCCCCTTACCCTGAATTTGCCCCGGATAAAGTTGATGTCGTTGCGTTCGTACTGGATGCTCACCAGCTTGCGCAGCACGCTCTCGCGGTCGTATGTTTCCCCCCGGCGCAGGGAGAGGACCAGGGTGCTGTACTGCTCCGGGTCGCCGAGCCCGTAGATGCAGGAAACACTGGCCACAATAATTACGTCTCTCCGCTCAAACAGGGCGCAGGTGGCGGAGTGGCGCAGTTTATCGATCTCGTCGTTTATGGACGAGTCCTTCTCTATATAGGTGTCGGTATGCGGGATATAAGCTTCCGGCTGGTAGTAATCATAATAGCTGACGAAATATTCAACCGAGTTATTGGGGAAGAATTCCTTGAATTCACCGCAAAGCTGAGCGGCAAGGGTCTTGTTCGGCGCCAGCACCAGTGCCGGCCGCTGGAGCGACTGGATCACATGAGCCATGGTAAAAGTCTTACCGGTGCCGGTGGCGCCCAGCAGGACCTGACCCTGCCGGCCGTTCTTCAGCCCGTCCACGAGGGCCGCGATGGCTTCAGACTGGTCCCCTTTGGGGATATATTCGGACTCAATCTTGAATTCTCGCATAGTTTCACCTTTCAGTCTTTTAATGCAATTAGTATATCATAAGGAGCGGCCCGCCGAAAGTATGTTCTGTTTTTGGTCCCGGTTACCAGGACTGAGGTCCCGGCAAAATTAGGATCTTTGTTTATTTTAGTAATGTCAAAAAAATTATAATATAGAGGAAATATGTAAATTAGCTTGTTTGTGCTGTAAAACAAAATTAGAAATAAATGCGAACGGGATGTCATGAAAAATATACTGCTTTTGATATTTAGTTTGATATTGTTATCAATGGGGCTGTATTTTTCCCCTTCAGATTTTTCCAATAAGTATGTTTTTAATATTATTGCCTATGTCGTCCCACTTCTTCTGCTTTATTATTTATTTACCATATATATTTTAAGAAGATACAGGGCAAAGAAGGTCTTTATTTCTAAAAGGAACCTGGGCAAATTTCTGGATAAAGACAAGCATCAATGATTTTTTTACTGCAGATGAGCATAAGAGTAGAATCTATACTTTGGAGGTGATATTACTGAATAAGGCTGAATTAATAAAGAGCATGGCAGATAAGACAGGCCTTTCCAAGAAAGAACTTGAAAAGGCTGTAAATGCATTCTGCAGCTCAGTCTCAGAGGCACTTGCCGGAGGAAGCAAGGTCAGGCTGGTAGGCTTCGGCACTTTTGCCACAAAAATACGCGCGGCCAGGAAAGTTTATAATCCAACTAATAAAGCAAAAACAAAAGCTAAAGCCAGGACAATTCCTGTTTTTAAAGCAGGTAAAAACCTGAAAGTCCTGGC
>CAZPXL010000033.1:0-6607 GCA_964591005.1 uncultured Eubacteriales bacterium | reverse complement strand
CCTGCTTCCCCGCCGCCGTCAACTGTCTCAATTTTTTTAATTTCACCGTTAATCTGCACTTCCACCGTCTTACCGTCCTGGGTGGTGATTTTCAGCGTGGTTTTTTTGCCGGTGCTTCCGCCTTCACTGTTCTGGTTCTGGCCGCCTGATTGATTATTCTGGCTGTTTTGCTGTCCGCCTGATTGATTATTCTGGCTGTTTTGCTGGCCGCCCTGCTGGCTTCCCTGCTGTCCCTGATTTTGCCCTTCAGCCTTGCCCCAGCGCTGCTCAAGAAGGTACGACTCGCTCCTGGTAACCAAACGCACCGGCGTGATTTTGGCGGGCACATCAAAATCCCCGTTCCTGGTCTGGCTGTCATACTGCCAGTACCCTGTTGCAGCCAGGCCAACCGCGGCGTCATAGGCATACTGCGCGATTAATTCGGGCATAACGTCAACTTCCGCATCATGGTCCCCGGCCGCCAGGGCCCGTGACGACTGCTGGTCAGCCCCTACCCCAACGGTTATCACCCGCTCGCTCAGCCCGCGGTTTTTCAACAGGTCCGCGGCAGCGGCAGCCATCCGGCTGTCGGTGGCGACTACCGCGTCAATACCGTTGCTGGTAGATGCGAGAACCTGTTCCAGTGTGGCTGCCGCCATCTGCGGGTCACCCCGGGTATGGTCCTTGGCGTGGACGACCTGTACCTGGGATTGTCCCTTCAGGTGCTGCATTATGGAAGAAGCGATATCACTTGAAACCCGGTCGTTTTTATCGCCCTGCAGAATCACAGTTTTCAGCGCGGCCGCACGCCCCTGGGCCGCGCTGATAAGATAGCGGGCCTGCAGTTCACCTGTTCTGGCATGGTCGGTGGTAATATAGCCGTCAACAGGCGAATCGGCCGGGAGTGTTTCGAGAGCTATGACTTTAATATTAGCCTGGGCCAGCCTGCGGACTATCCTTGCCCCCGCGGCAGGCTCAACGGGCTGCAGGATTACCACCTTAACATTCTGTGTTAAAAGCTGATCAATGTCTTTTTCCTGCCGGGCAGAATCGTTTTTAGCATCCAGCCAGATGATATTCACCTTCTGCTGCCCGGTTTGCTGGTCCTGTGCGTTCTGTCCGCCGTTCTGGCCTGCCTGTACGGGCAAAACATCCAGAGCCGCCTGCTGGTTTTGGCCTGCCTGCTGGCCCTGGTCACCCTGCTGGCCGTTCTGTTGCCCCTGCCCGCCGCCCTGCCTGGCCGACATGGTGTTTTTTATTATCTGATTGCCGTCTCTTTCCATATCGGCAAAACTCACAGCTATTTTAATTTCCTGGACGCCGCCGTTATTGACTGGTTTTTTTTGAGGCTGTACTTTCCTGGAGCACCCGTATAAAAGTGGTATGCACATGATAATGATAAGGAAAAGTACCAGTTTGTGAACCTTGATTTTTTCATTCAAGACTTTCAACCCCATTCTTCAGTCTGTCTTTATTATGTCAGAAAAGTTGTCTAAATATTGAGGGTGAAGTCGAACGAAAAATCTGACAACTTTTGTTATAATATGTAAACTGCACTTTTATTTTCCAGAAGAACTTACTATAATGGTGGTGAGGTGATTATTAAATGAGCATGTTGTCAACCATTAAATCTTTAACACTTTCTGAAATATCCAGGATTAAAGAGATGGTGGAAGGCCCCCCGACTCCCGACCTGGTAAAAGCGGTTGAGTGCGCCCGGCGCGACTGGCAGCTGGCTCTCAAAGAGATAGACTATATCGACAGCGACCTGGACGAATATGTTATCTTCAAGATCAACTCGGCGGAGAGGCGTTACATGGCGCTGCTGGAACAGGCCAGAAAAGAAGGTACGAGCGCCTGGCCGGAACTGTCTGACTTTACATTCGAAAACGATGAAATCGTCGCCGGTTCTAACAGCTCGAAAAACGAACCACTCTGCACAGGCTAATAAAGCCGGGGATACCCCCGGCTTCCGCTTCACTTATTCATTATGCTTACATACTCATCCCTGACCTTTTGAAAATCCTCCCAGACCGGGCGTTTCTTGCCCGGATCTCTCAGCAGCGCGGCGGGGTGGTAAGTGGGCATTATTTTTATGCCGCTTTTGCTTTCCAGCCACTGGCCGCGCATTCTGGTAATCCTTGAATCCGGATCGACCAGGTTCTGCAGCGCCGTTCCGCCAAGGAGGACGATCAGCGCCGGTGAAATCAATTCGATCTGCCGGTACAGCCATGGCAAACACTGCCTGGCTTCTTCCGGGCGCGGCACCCTGTTGCCGGGCGGCCGGCATTTGACCACGTTGGCGATATAGGTGTGCTCAAGCCTTTCCAGGCTAATGGCCCCCAGGATCTGGTCCAGCAACTGCCCGGCCTTGCCACAGAATGGCCGCCCCACCCGGTCTTCCTCTGCTCCGGGCCCCTCGCCGATCAGCATCAGCCTGGCGCACGGGTTGCCCTCACCGAATACCACACTGGAACATCCCGCCCTCAAACCGCAGCGGCTGCAGGCCAGCGCCATTTCTTTCAGCTCGTCCAGGCTCTCTATGCCGCTTAAGTCGTGATCCGCGCTGTAAGGCACCTTGTTCAAACTCCTAACCCCCTGCTGATCTCGGCATGATTATATCCCCGTCAACTAAAATAGTCAACGCGAAGTTTTGTCCCATAATTTCTGTACCCACCGGCCCAGGGGGCCGACTGTCATCAGTTCCACGTACCTTCCCTCGTTGCTTTCCGGCACCGGAGCCAATCCCCAGGTTTTCCCCGGTTCCGGCGGTTCCACAACAGTGCTTCTGGCGGAACCGGCGGTGCGGCTGAAATAATCAACGCTGGGAGACAGAAAAGAGGACTGCAGCAGGTTATAAAATTCAGTCCGGTCGGCAAACCTGACCCCGTTTACCGCAGTAATGACGTCTCCGGAGCGAAGACCCGCCCGCCAGACCGGCCCGCCCGGCACCACGTCCAGGAGCCTCATCCCTTCCGCGGCGGGAACATAAAGGGGTTTCCCCTTCAGTTCGATCCATTTGCCGACAGCGATAACAGCCTCGTGCCCCAGAGGTGAGAACAGCGCCGCCAGCAGCGCAGCCGCCCGGCTGTGCCCGGCCAGCACGGCCAGCGCCAGCAGGACCAGGCTGTACAGGCCCAGGAAAAGAGAAGAAAGCCTGCTCTTTTCGGCGGGGCTCCTGGCAATGGCGATGTCACCGTAGCCCAGCCCGGCCACCAGTGGAACCAGGGCAAAAGTGAGGTTTTGCGGGTCTTCCAGCACCCCGGGCATGATCAGGGGCCACCAGCCGGGCATCTCTATACCGCCCTCAGCCATTCCGCCCGCTATAACAGCCAGCGCCACGATGGGGATGGGCCAGAACCTCTGCAAGGTAAAACCACCGACGATGTTCCCCCCGGGGCCCTTGATATAGGCCGGCACCGCGCCCATGTGGCCGCTGGCAAATATAAGAAAACTCTCAACCATATGCAGGGCGGCCACCAGGGCCAGGATCTGGGAAACATTAACCTGTGGGAACCCGAAGATTAAATTTGACAGGGCCAGGATCCCCCCCGCGTAGGCGAAACATAAAAAACGGATATTGATCAGCATTAACAGGATCGCCACGGGCCACAGGTAGATCAATTCACCTGAAATAGTGAGGCCGATGAAAACCACCAGGTAACTGCCCAGCAGCCCCCCCAACAGTCCGTATCCAACCGCCGCCAGGAAATCTTTCTTAGTGCGGCCGGCTCTTACCCCAAAAAAATTTTCCCTCATCTTTTCCATCCGGTTATACTGTATGGCCAGTATGACGCATACAACCAGGAACAGAAAAAGAAAGTCCCGGACAAAAAAGGCCTGCAGAAAAGCCTGTAAAGTTAACTGTATTACCTGGAGGAAGGGAAACAAAACGCTTCACCTCGTTAAAATAGCTGAGAATTAAACCCTGCTGCGAAGCGAGATAAAATATCACGCCCCCAATGGCGCCCTGCCCACGGGAACATATATGAGTTATGGGCCGTGCGTCCCCGTCATACAAAAGAAGCCGCAGGAGTTCACCCCACGGCAGTTCAATCTTTCTAGCCCGCTATCTTCTGCATCATAATTTCCACTGCCCGGTCCATCTGCGGATCGAGGGGGGGGTCCACCGTTTGAACAAGCACATCCGGCTCGATCCCTTTTTGATTGATATCATTTTTATTCGGCGTCAGGTACCTGGCTGTCGTAAGCTTGAGCCCAGCCCCGTTGTCCAGCTGAAACAGGGTCTGGACAACACCTTTCCCGAAGGTCTTTGTGCCTACCAGGGTTCCGGCCCCGGTGTCCTTTACCGCCCCGGCCAGTATCTCGGCCGCGCTGGCACTGCCGCTGTTAATTAAAACCACCAGGGGCAGGTTAATTGTCTGCCCCTCGGAGGGGAACTCCTGATCCCTGCCGGTGCGGTAATCAATATAGACTATCGGACCTTTAGGGATAAAATTCTTGGCCACGTTCACCGCTGATAAGAGTTCGCCGCCGGGGTTATCCCTGAGGTCCAGGATCAAACCTTTTATATTGCTGTCCTGCAGGTCGGACAGGACTGCCCTCAGTTCTTCGGGCGTCCTTTCAGTAAACTGGCTGATGATGACATAGCCAATATTTGAATTGTTAAACACCCGTCCTTCTACTGTGGGCACGCTGATTTCTTCCCTGGCTATGTTGGGAAACTGCAAGGAGCTTCCCTGCCTGTTAACGGTAAGGCTTATGGTCGACCCCACCGGCCCTCTCATCAGGTTTATGGCTGTTTCAAGGTCGATCCCCCTGGCGTCGCTGTCGTTAATCTTTATGATCACGTCTCCGGCCTCAATACCCGCCCTGGCCGCGGGTGTACCCTGGTAAGCGCGGACCACCGTCAGATTCCGGTCCTTTACGCCAACCAGAATGCCAAGGCCGCCGAAAGAACCCTTTATTTGTTCCTGCAGCATGGCAAAGGTCTTTGGTTCCAGGTAGACTGAATAAGGATCGTTCAGTGAGTTTACAATTCCATTTATGGCCCCGTCGATCATCTGGGCCGAGCCCACCGGCTGCAGGTACTGTGTCCTGACGATCGCCACTACCTTGACCAGGTTGCTGAAATGCTTGTAATTGCTGGCCACAAGTACGCCAAGGATAACGAACACGGCAATTATGAAAATCGCCAGGTTTTTCAGCCGCCTGTCGCCGGAACTGCTTTCAAATTTGTTGTAGCCCAAGTTTACCCACACCTGCACTTTATTTTGATACGTTATTATACTACATCAATATGGTAAACATGTCCAATATAATAATTTACCAGTTATTATTCAAAAAAAATACCGCCGGCAGTATCCTGCCAACAGTATTCAGACATTCCTTCATTAATATTCGCGTTATAGTTTATAAATAATTCATCGGGTCCACCGGATCACCATAAACCCTTACTGAGAAATCGAGGTGCGGTCCGGTCGATAGACCCGTGCTGCCGACCTCGGCGATTGGATCGCCTTTATAAACCTCCTGCCCCTGGTAAACCAGCTGGGCGTTAAGGTGGGAATAAAGAGTCGTCAGGCCGCCGCCGTGGTCGATCATGACAACATTACCATAGCCGCTCATGTAACTTACATCAATGACCGTGCCGTCCTGGGCCGCCACGACCGTGGCGCCGTAATCCGCCGGTATGTCTATCCCGTTGTGCATGCGGCCTGTCCCCAGGATGGGGTGCACACGCCAGCCAAATACGGAAGAGATGTCATTATAACCGGGCACCGGCCAGGCGAAACCGCCGGTGGAAGCAGGCCGGTCCTTGGACCGCAGGCGGGCGATCTCCCGCAGGATTTGCTGCTCCTGTGCTTCCAGGCGAGAGGCTTCCGCCTCAATATCCCAGAGATTGTTTTCGGCTTCGCTGAGCAGGGCGTCCCTCTCGCTTTTTTTGACGTCAAGCTCCCTGCGGGCGGCGTCCTGCTCGTCGATCAGGGCCGTCAGCGCCTGCTGCTGCACCTCCAGGTCGGCTTTTTTATTATTAAGCCGCTGGCGGTCGGCCTTGACCTTTTCAACGGTCTGTGAATCCTGCTGCACTACACGCTTCAACAACTCAAAACGGTTAATAAAATCACTGAAATCCCTGGCTTCAAAAAGCACCTCCAGGTAGCTGACATTGCCCACCTCGTAAATGCTCCGCACCCTTTTATTCAATATCTCCGTGCTCTTTTCAAGCTGAATCCTGGCCTCTTCCAGCTCAGCCTCGGTCATTTGCAGGGTCTCCCTGGAGCTGTCCAGATCATCCTGCAGGTCTTTCAGTTTAACAGATTTTTCACTGATTAACCCGTTATAATACGCGACCTCGCCGGCATAATCCCTGACCACGCCCCGGGCCTGGTCTGCCTGATTTCTTACCTGATACAGCTGTTCCCTGGTTTCTTCAAGCTGGCTCTCCAGCTCATCGCCGTAAGCTGCTCCCAACGCTCCCAGCAGAAACAAAACCATAACTACAAAAACAATCGCTTTCCACTTAATGAAACCGGGCTTCACAAAACTCCCCCCCGCAATCTGTAATTATCTTTGAAAATGTCTTAAACTAAACTAATGATTAGCCGGAGCTAAGACTTTAAAAACCTGCGCATACTGATCATGCTGCCTGCGGCCCCGATGGCCA
>CAZPXL010000032.1:11795-13968 GCA_964591005.1 uncultured Eubacteriales bacterium | reverse complement strand
TGGCAAGACTGGCCGAAATCGGCAATATAGCAGCGATCAAAGAGTCCAGCGGCAGTATGGACCAGATCAGTGAGCTGAGGCTGTCGCTTCCGGACAACTTTGCCATATACAGCGGCGATGACTCTTTGACACTTCCGATCCTGACCCTGGGCGGGAAAGGGGTTATAAGCGTAGCATCGCACTTTGTAGGTGAACGAATGCAGGATATGGTCAACGCGTTTGCTTCAGGCAACGTTACCCTGGCCAAGAATATTCACCTGGAACTATACCCTTTCTTTAAAGGGATATTTATAACCACCAACCCTGTTCCGATCAAGTGTGCCCTTGGTATGGCGGGCTGGCAGGTCGGCGCGCCGAGGCTGCCGCTGGTTGAAGCCAACGAGCAGGAAAAAGAGTCTATCAGAAGGCTGATGGAGGTCATGGGACTGCTGTAAATACCGATACGGGAATATACAGCCGCAGTTTAAAGCTGCGGCTGATTTAACCTGAATTTTGCATTGTAAGGAGGTGAAGAATTGGCAAAAGATCCAAAATTGACTCTGATACCCCTGGGCGGCCTGGGGGAAATCGGTAAAAACATGATGGCGGTAAGGTACGGGGACAGTATTTTAATCATTGACTGTGGTTTAATGTTTCCGGAAGAGGAAATGCTCGGTATAGATATAGTTATACCTGATATAAGCTATCTCCTGGAAAACAGGGACCTGGTACACGGGATTGTCCTTACCCACGGACACGAGGACCATATCGGGGCCCTGCCTTATGTGCTCCGCCATTTAAATATACCTGTATACGGAACCAGGCTTACTCTTGGGCTATTGGAGGGCAAGCTTAAGGAGCAGAATATTTTCAGTGATGTTTCCCTGAATACGGTTAAACCCAGGGACACCGTCCAGGTAGGTCCTTTTAAGGTCGAGTTTATCAGGGTTTCACACAGTATTCCGGATGCTGTTGCCCTTGCTATACATACACCTATTGGCGTGGTTATGCACACGGGTGATTTCAAATTTGACCTGACTCCTGTCGACGGGCAGGTGACGGATTTCCACCGCCTGGCTCAGCTTGGCGAAAAGGGCGTGCTGGTTTTAATGTCCGACAGCACAAATGCTGAAAGGCCGGGATACACCATGTCTGAGAAAGTTGTTGGTAATACCTTTGACGAGAACTTTCGACAGGCGAAAGAACGTATTATTATCACTACATTCGCGTCCAACGTGCACCGGCTGCAGCAGGCTATCCAGACTGCGTACAAGCATGACCGCAAGGTTGCCGTCGTCGGCAGAAGCATGGTCAATGTCATCACTGTAGCCAATGAACTCGGCTATATGGATATTCCTGAAGGAATTTTAGTTGAGCTGGAGGAAGCCAGCAAACTCCCCCGGAACAAAGTTGTTATACTGACTACCGGAAGCCAGGGCGAGCCGATGTCCGCCCTGACCAGGATGGCCCTGTCTGACCACCGGCAGGTGGATATTTACCCGGGTGACACCATCATTATTTCAGCGGCGCCGATACCGGGCAATGAAAAACTGGTAGCCCGCATTATCAACCAGCTTTTCAAGCTTGGAGCAAAAGTAATTTACGAGCTGGCTTCAGATATTCATGTATCGGGCCACCCGGCCCGGGAAGAGTTGAAACTGATGCTTAACCTCGTCCGGCCCAAATTCTTTGTGCCTGTCCACGGTGAATACAGGATGCTGATTAAACATGCCGAACTGGCGAAAGAGGTAGGGGTGCTGCCGAAGAATATTATTGTGGCTGAAAACGGGCAGGTGCTGGAATTCAGCCGCCGTACCGGACGTGTTACCGGCAGGGTGGCAGCTGGGAAAATCCTGGTTGACGGGCTCGGAGTGGGTGACGTGGGCAATGTGGTGCTCAAAGACCGCAAACTGCTTTCCCAGGACGGTATCCTGATCATTGTCTTAACCATGGACCGCGAAAGCAGGCAGGTAATCGCCGGCCCGGACATCGTCTCCAGGGGTTTTGTCTACGTGCGTGAGTCGGAAGAACTACTGGAGGAAGCCAAAGTCAGGGTCCAAAGCGCCCTGGATAAATGCTCCGAAAAAGGAATTACCGAATGGTCAAGCATCAAGTCCCAGGTCAGGGACGCGGCAGGCAAATATCTCTATGAAAAGACCAGGAGACGCCCCATGATCCTGCCTATTATTATGGA
>CAZPXL010000032.1:2196-11695 GCA_964591005.1 uncultured Eubacteriales bacterium | reverse complement strand
ATTTATTATGTTCTCCATTACCGAATCAATTTCATAGCCTTTACTCTTCATTTCCTCAACAATAGGCTTATAATCCAGAGTTTCGACCCGCAAAATCGTCTTATACATATCTTTGTCTTTATCATAGTAAGCTACTGTATTGAGCAGGCTTATGCCTTTGCTGGATACAATCCCAATTAAATCGGCCAGAGAACCCGGCCGGTCTACTATATTCACATCTATACGGCAGTGGGGCTTGTTTACACCCAATATATCTATAAAAGCATCAAATATATCGGTCTCTGTTATCATGCCGACCAGTTCCTCTCCGTTAACGACAGGTAAACCGCTAACGGTGTTCTGCCTCATAATACAAGCCGCCGTTTCAATGAAGCTTTCTGAAGATACGGTCAGCAGCTTTTGATTCTTGGGCAGAATATCCTTGATTTTGGTTTTTGCCAAAAGGTAATTCAATTCATGAATGCTGAGTGATGTTGCGGAGGATGGCGCTGCCCGGTTTAAATCGGACAGGGTGACAATACCCACCATCTTATTATTATCAATTACCGGCAGACGGCGAATATTGTTTTCCTTCATGATGCGAAACGCTTCCGTCAGGCTGCCGTCCAATTGCACTGTACTGACATTACCGGACATACGGTCTTTTACTTTCACTGTTACTCCCCCTTCAACGGTACGCCTCTTTTATCCACCCAAATAAGCCTTTTTCACTTCTTCACTGTGCATCAATTCTCCGGCGCTGCCCTGCAGCACAATTTCACCTGTCTCTATTACGTAGGCGTAGTCGGCTATTGACAGTGCCATGTGGGCGTTTTGTTCTACCAGTAAAATAGTGGTCCCCTGACTGTTTATGTCTTTAATGATTTCAAAGATTTCCTTAACCAGCAAAGGGGCCAGACCCATAGACGGCTCATCCATAAGCAGCAACGCCGGCCTGGCCATGAGCGCCCTGCCGATAGCCAGCATCTGCTGCTCTCCTCCGCTCAAAGTGCCCGCCGTTTGCCTGCGCCTTTCCTTCAGGCGGGGGAAACGGGTAAAAACCATTTCAATATCAGCACCGATCTCAGCCTTGTTTTTCCGCAGGTAAGCGCCCATTTCCAGGTTTTCCATTACGCTCATGGCGGCAAATATCCGCCTTCCCTCCGGCACCTGGGATATGCCGAGGCTTACAATATTTTCGGGAAGGACCCTGGTTATATCTTCATTTTTAAAAGTAATACTGCCGGATTTAGGTCTGGTTATTCCCGAAATAGTTTTCAGGGTGGTAGACTTGCCTGCGCCATTGGCTCCGATTAAGGTAACTATGGAGCCCTGCTCAACAAGGACGGATAACTTTTTTAAAGCATGGATCGCCCCATAGTATACATCTATATCTTTCACTGCGAGCATGGTTTATCCAACATCCTCTCCCAGATATGCTTCAATAACTCTTTTATTGCTGCGAATCTCTGCCGGGGTTCCTTCAGCGATTACCTGTCCATAATCCAGAACATACAGGCGCTCGCATACTCCCATAACCAGCGACATGTCATGTTCTATAAGCAAAATGGTCAAATTAAATTCACTTCTGATGTAGCGAATCAACTCCATCAGTTCCCGGGTTTCCTGCGGATTCATTCCCGCCGCTGGTTCGTCCAGAATCAGCAGCAGAGGCCTGGTAGCCAGGGCGCGGACTATTTCGATGCGCCGTTGCTCTCCATAAGGCAGGTTTTTGGCCAGCTCGTCCTTTTTGTCTTTCAAATTAAATATTTCCAGGTATTTTACAGCTTCCATTTCTATTTCTTCTTCTCCCCGGAAAAAGCCGGGCGTCCTGAGAATGGCGCTCATTAATCCGTAGGGCACATCTTTATGGGTTGCTATTTTAACATTGTCCAGGACTGTGAGATCGTTGAAAAGACGTATGTTTTGAAAGGTCCTGGCCACACCCTTTGCACAAATAGTGTAGGGAGCCAGGCCCACCAGGTTCTCCCCTCTAAACATTACGCTGCCCTGGTCCGGTTTGTATACCCCGGTAATCAAATTAAAAACCGTAGTCTTGCCCGCGCCGTTTGGGCCAATCAACCCCACCAGCTCACCTTCTGCTATCTGGAAATTAAAGTCCAGTAAGGCGCTCAGACCACCAAATGATTTATCTAAATTATTTATTTCCATAAGGTTCATTTACTGCCACCCCAAATCCTGCCAAATGTCTTCATGCTCAGTTCCTTGTTACCCATTAATCCCTGAGGACGGTATATCATGACGATAATAAGTATAAGGGCGTATAGAATCATCCTGATTGCCGGAAAGGATTGCAAGGCTGCTGTCAGGGCGGTGACAAATATGGCTGCAATTATAGCCCCGGTTGTGCTGCCCAGGCCTCCCAGGACTACCATTATCAGTATGTCGAATGATTTCAGGAAGTTGAACGTCTCGGGTTTGATAATATAAAAATAATGGGCGTACAGAGCTCCGGCCAGGCCGGCAAACATAGCTCCGATAACAAATGCCAGAATTTTGTATTTGGTAGTATTAATCCCCATCAGTTCCGAGGCTGTTTCGTCCTCACGAATCGATATTATTGCCCGTCCATAACTGGAGTTAATAAGGTTGACAATAACCAGGACGGTTAATACGGTAGCTCCAAACAACCACGGCCAGGTAGAAAGTTTAGGGATTCCCATTATCCCGGCCGGACCGTTTACATAGTTAATATTCTGCAGGACTACCCGGATAATCTCGCCAAAAGCCAGGGTGGCAATAGCCAGGTAATCTCCTTTGAGCCTTAATGTAGGCACGCCAATTATAAACCCGGCTAACCCGGCGCTCAGGCAGGCGCCCAGTAAACCAATTATAAAGTGCAGGTCCAGCATGTTGGTTATTATTACTGCAACATAGGCTCCAACTGCCATAAACCCGGCATGGCCCAGGGATAACTGCCCGGTAAAACCGTTAATTAAGCTGAGGCTGACTGCCAGAATAATGTTGATACACACGGAAGTCAAGTTTATCTGGTAATACTGGTTAAGCAGGCCCGCCGTGATCAAGTATTGTACAAGTATGAATAACACTGCCAGTATGATTGCTTCTGAACCAATCTTTATCCAATTGTTCTTTACCTTCTGCATTTTTTTCACCTACACTTTTTCACCGGTATCTTCACCAAAAATACCGCTGGGCTTGATTAATAAAATCAATATTAATACCCCAAAAGCAACTGCATCCCGGTAAAGACTGTTGCCATAACCGCTAACCATGGTTTCCAGAAGACCCATTACAAATCCGCCTACCATTGCGCCGGGAATAATACCTATGCCCCCCAGTACAGCTGCCACAAAAGCTTTAAGTCCTGGGATAATTCCCATCAAAGGATTAACTGTATTATAATAAACACCTACCATTACGCCTGCGGCAGCAGCCAGGGCGGAGCCAATAGCAAAGGTAATGGAAATGGTTTTGTCAACACTAATACCCATCAAAACTGCCGCATCACGATCAAGGGATACAGCCCGCATGGCTTTTCCGGTTTTAGTCCATTTAATTATATATTGCAGGATTAACATAAGGACCACTGCCGAAACAAAAACAAAGACGTCCTTGTTTAAAATTGACAATCCTCCAATTGTATATGCTTTTATTGGGAAAGCCGAGGCGGGAAAAACCTTCTGGGAAGGTCCCAGAAGGAAGATAGCAATATATTCTAAAAACAGCGATACGCCTATGGCTGTAATCAGTGCCGCAATTCGGGTCGAGTTGCGCAGAGGACGGTAAGCTGCTTTTTCAATTAAAACTCCTAAAACTGCACAGGTTAGCATAGCCACTAACATGGCCACAAAAATATTTGTCCCCAATAGCGTCAGTGAGAAGTAACCCACAAAGGCGCCAACCATCATGATATCCCCGTGAGCAAAGTTGATCAGCTTTATAATGCCGTAAACCATGGTGTAGCCCAGGGCAATTAACGCATATATAGCCCCCAGAGACAACCCGTTAACTACTTGTTGCATAAATTCTTGCAATACTGCCACTTCCCTCCAGATTTGAAAGAGGAAGAGAGGGATTACCCTCTCTTCCCTGCGGAGAATATTATGGTTGAATACGGGTGTTCATTACTTGTTTGCCATCCTTAAATTCAAGTATTACTCCTGCTTTAACCGGGTTATGCTGGTCGTCGATACTCATTTTACCGGTAATACCCGCAAAGTCCTTAATCTTCGCCAGCGCTTCTGCCAATTTGACCGGATCGGCTGAGCCGGCTTCTTTCAGCGCCTGCACCATTATTTGTACGGAGTCGTAACCCAATGCGGCAAATGCATCCGGTTCTTTATTGTATTTGGCTTTGAAAGCTTCAACAAACTTCACAACCTGGGGATCCTTGTCCTGTGAAGAATAGTGGTTGGTGAAATAGGTGTTGTTTAAAGCATCGTTGCCGGCAACGCTTACCATATCAGGAGAATCCCAACCGTCGCAGCCGCCCATCGGGACAGTAATTCCCAGTTCCCGGGCCTGTTTGATCAAGGGAGCGACTTCCTGATAGTAACCGGGCACATAAATAAAGTCAGGGTTTAACCCCTTAATTTTAGTCAATGTGGCTCTAAAGTCACGGTCGTCTTTTACAAAACCTTCCTTGGCCAGGATGGTGCCGCCATCTTTAGTAAAGGTCTTTTCAAAGTATTCCGCCAGGCCTTTACCGTAATCACTGGAGTTGTCACAATAAATAACAGCTTTCTTCGCTTGCAGATTATCTGATGCAAACTGTGCCATCAGGGTTCCCTGGAATGGGTCGATAAAGCAAACCCGGAAAATATAATCTCTGGTTTTACCAGTTTTGTCGTCCACAGTTACATTGGCTGCAGTAGCCGCCGGAGCAATCAGTGGCACTTTGTTCTCCATCATAACGGGTGTGCTGCCGGCCACATCACCACTGGTAAGGGGTCCAATCTGGGCCACAATTTTCTCACCTATCAACGCGGCGCTTACGCTCATAGCTTCGTCAGCAATGGACTTACAGTCTCTTTCAATAGGATTGATCTTCTTGCCCAGCACACCGCCGGCCTTGTTAATTTCTTCGATGGCCAACATTGCGCCATCTCTGGCATTTGTGCCATAGCTGGCCACGCCGCCTGATAATTCCACGTTAATACCCACATTAATCGTGTCTCCGGCCTTTTCGCCTGTCTGCGTCGCCCCTCCGCCACAACCGGCCGCGATGCTAAGAATAAACAGCATGGTAATTAGCAAAGTGACCTTTTTAGTAATTCTCATCCATCTTCCTCCTTTTTTTTTGTTTAATGATCTAATAACCGTAAAACGGTCATAAGTCCGATTATAGTTGTTCTTTAGTTGATTATGAATTAAAATTATAAAATTTCTACCACTTAGTTTAGTTATTCGCCTGTTCCACCCGGTTATCCTGCCGGAATATAAAAGATCCTTCCGCCATAACAAGAAAATAAGCCTTTGCGTATCCACAAGGGCTTGGTTATTATTTGGTAACGGCGGCGAGACTTCTCTTAAACTCCTCACTACGAAAATGTAAATATAATGACATATTATACAATATTAATCGGTTTTAAACAACTATTAAAAAAGTTTATAGCACCGGATTTAACGATAAAAAACTGTAAACAACATGTAATAATTTCTCTTGCTTTCCTCTGATATATAATGATATCTTAAAATTAATCATCAAGATCTAATTTCTGACAACAGAATAATTGCACGGGGAGCTGAAGTTTTCAGCTGAGAAAGAATATTAGTTCTGACCCGTTGAACCTGATCTGGGTAATGCCAGCGTAGGGAGAGCAGGCCGTTATTTTAGGTGCGTTTGTAGCCTTTTACCAGTTCAGGTAAAAGGCTATTTTATTTTTCTGGGGGTGGTTTGCAGGTTTATAAGTATAAAGACAGGGGGGAGTTATATGAAAACAGTATTGACAATCGCGGGCTCCGATTCATGCGGCGGCGCGGGCATACAGGCTGATCTAAAAACGTTCAGCGCGCTGGGCGCTTACGGCATGAGCGTGATCACGGCAATAACCGCACAGAACACCATGGGCGTGATCAATGTAAGAGAGCTGGACGTTGATATCATCAGGGACCAGATCGACTGCCTGTATGATGATATCAAAATCGACGCCGTCAAGGTGGGGATGGTGTCAAGCATTGAAATTATTGATGTGATCGGGGAGTGCCTGAAAAAGAACAATGCGGCCAACATCGTGGTTGACCCGGTCATGGTGTCTAAAAGCGGTTACCACCTGCTGCGGGAAGACGCGAAGGATGAACTGGTGAAGGTGCTGTTTCCGCTGGCTGAAGTGGTGACTCCGAACCTGTTCGAGGCGGAGCTGATCACCGGGGATAAAATTGAAAACCGGGCGCAGATGGAAGCAGCAGCAGTGAAAATAAACGGTCTCGGAGGGATGAAAGTAATTGTCAAAGGCGGTCACCTAACCGGTGATGCCATAGATGTCGTGTACGACGGTAAAAATTTCAGCTGCCTGAAGGGAACGAGGATAGATACAAAAAACACCCACGGCACCGGATGCACTTTCTCATCGGCCATAGCGGTACTGCTGGCCAGGGGATACCCTGTCGCAGATGCGGCCATGCTGGCGAAAGAATATATAAACAGCGCCATTGAGCATTCTTTCCAACTTGGCCGCGGTGTCGGGCCTACAAACCATCTTTATAACTTATATCAGAAGGCGGGTTATCAATATGATTGAAACGGGGAATGAAAATATGCTCAGTAAAATTGTTGAGGTTTTAAGTGCTGTAAGGGAGCAAACCCCGCTGGTGCAGGCCATTACCAACTATGTTACCATAAACGACTGCGCCAATATCCTGCTGTGCTTCGGCGCCTCACCGGCCATGTGCGAAGCTAAAGCAGAAGTTGAAAATTTTGCCGGTCTGGCCTCAGCGCTGTATATCAACCTCGGCACGCTTATTGAGGAAAAAAAAGAAGCGGCGTTGCTGGCGGCCAGGAAGGCTTCATCCTTGAACAAGCCGGTCGTGCTGGACCCGGTCGCCTGCGGGGCAGTACCAAGGATAATGGATGTTATAAAAGAGTTGCTGGAAACCTCTGAAATTTCCGTGATAAAAGGTAATACAGGGGAAATTAAATTTCTTGCCGGGTATGCGGGAAAGGTCAGGGGTGTTGATTCCGTGGATGACGGGCAGGGGGCGGTTGAAGCATGCCGGTCGTTGGCCGGGCGGTACGGCACGGTCGTGGTCGCCACGGGGGAAACTGATATTATCACGGACGGCAAAAGGGCCTGCCTGGTCCATAATGGCACGAAAATGCTTACGCTGATCACCGGCGCCGGGTGCATGGCTGGGGCGCTGACGGCAGCTGCGGCGGGTGTCAGTGATGACATGTTTGTATCCAGCGCTGCCGCCATCATGGCCATGGGCCTGGCCGGGGAAATGGCGGCAAACTCGCTGGAAGGAGCCTTGCCGGGGACTTTCAGAACCAGGTTGTTTGACTTTATGTACAGCATGTCGGAAGAAGACATAATGAAAAGGGGGAAGATCGAATGCCTGTAGATTACAGCCTGTATCTTGTCACGGACCGTGGCATGCTCAGGGATATAAGTCTGTATAGTGCGGTTGAAAAGGCGATTAAAGGCGGTGTCACTCTCCTTCAGCTCAGGGAAAAGGATACCGGCAGCGGGGAGTTTTATAATATAGCGATGGAAATGAAAAAGCTGGCTAACTCAAACGGAGTACCGCTGGTTATCAACGACAGGCTTGATATCGCTCTCGCCGTGGATGCGGACGGGCTGCATATAGGGCAGGAGGACCTGCCCCTGGAGGTCGCCAGAGCGCTGCTTGGTCCGGGAAAAATAATCGGCTATTCGGTTTCAAATGTGGCTGAGGCGGTATACGGGGAGAAAAACGGCGCCGATTATCTGGGGGTGGGTCCGGTATACCACACCGGGAGCAAGGTGACCGAAATTAAACCCATCGGTACGGCTGGTCTTAAAAAGATTAAGGAAAGTGTATCAATACCCGTCGTGGGTATAGGCGGAATCGGCATGGCCAATATAGCAGAAGTAAAAAAATCAGGGATTGAGGGTATTTCGGTCATATCAGCGATATTAGCCAGTGCTGATACGGAAGCGGCGGCCAGAGAGCTGAAAAGCGCCTGGAGTTAATAAAAGGCACTGTTTACGACTATATATATTAAGGAAGGATGTGCGACATTGCGTTTTACTACCCAGATGGATGCTGCCCGGAGAGGTATTATTACAGCAGAAATGAAGACGGTAGCCGGCAGGGAACTGGTAGAGCCTGAAAAGCTGCGGAGACTTGTGGCGGACGGTAAAGTTGTCATTCCGGCCAATAAGAACCATGGTTCACTGGAGCCTTGCGGCATTGGAGAGGGCCTGAAGACCAAGGTCAATGTAAATCTCGGTGTATCCAAGGATTGCTGTAATATAGAGGCTGAGCTGGAGAAGGTGCGGAAGGCGGTAGAATTAAAGGCTGACGCCATTATGGACCTGAGCTGCTATGGTAAGACCGAGGAGTTCAGGCGCAGGCTGGTAGAAATATCACCTGCAGCGGTTGGTACCGTGCCTGTCTATGACGCTGTGGGATTCTACGGCAAAGAACTGGAAAAAATAACAGCAGAAGAATTCTTGGGGGTAGTGGAAAAACACGCGCGTGACGGTATCGACTTTATGACTATCCACGCGGGAGTTAACAGGGAGACCGCTGCCAGGTTTAAAAAAAATCCGCGTTTGACCAACATTGTATCCAGAGGCGGCTCCCTGCTGTTTGCCTGGATGGAACTGAACAACCGGGAAAACCCTTTTTTTGAATATTATGATGAACTTCTTGATATCTGCCGTGATTACGACGTTACTGTCAGCCTGGGCGACGCCTGCCGGCCCGGCAGCATCAAGGACGCCACCGATGCTTCCCAGATCCAGGAATTGATTATCCTCGGGGAGCTGACAGAGCGGGCATGGGAAAAGGATGTCCAGGTTATGATCGAAGGGCCCGGGCACATGGCTTTAAACGAGATCGCTCCTAATATGCTATTAGAAAAGAAATTATGCCACGGTGCGCCGTTTTATGTATTAGGGCCGCTCGTGACCGATATTGCCCCGGGCTACGACCATATCACGAGCGCGATCGGCGGCGCTATCGCGGCGGCCAATGGAGCTGATTTTCTATGCTATGTCACACCGGCGGAGCATTTGCGGCTTCCGACGCTGGAAGACATGAAGGAAGGTATCATCGCTTCGCGCATTGCCGCCCACGCTGCCGATATCGCAAAGGGTGTGCCGGGAGCGTCGCGGTGGGACGAAGAAATGAGCACGGCCAGGCGCAACCTGGATTGGCCGAGGATGTTCGAACTGGCGCTGGATCCGGAGAAGGCTGTACGTTACAGATCCGAGTCCATACCTGAAAAAGAAGAAACATGCACCATGTGCGGCAAGATGTGTGCTGTGCGCAATATGAACAAGGTTCTAAGTGGAGAAAGCTTGTGAAAGAAGATGTTGCCATGAAAAAT
>CAZPXL010000032.1:0-2186 GCA_964591005.1 uncultured Eubacteriales bacterium | reverse complement strand
GTATAGTTTTATTTGTCGACTTTGACGGGACCATAACTAAAGAGGACACCTGCGCCGCCATGGTCGAGGCTTTCGCGGACGACGGCTGGCGTGAGATAAATGAGCGCTGGGAGAGGAAGGAAATTTCCACAGAACAGTGCGCGAACATGACTTTCGCCCTTTTCCGGGCCGACATCAACGATTTGAGAAGGCTATTGGACACCATGGAAATAGACGAGTACTTCAAAGAATTTTTAGGTTTTTGCCGGGAGCGGGGCTACAAGGTCTATGTGCTGAGCGATGGTTATGATTACTGTATTGAAGCTGTGTTTGATAAGTACAGGATTGAGGCGCCCTATTACGCCAACAGGATGGTTTATGACGGTAGTTTTAAAATAGAATGTCCCGGCGTGAACCCTGGGTGCGGTATCTGCGGTACCTGTAAAACCAGGCTGATGCAGGAGCTTAAAGGCGAAGGGAATACGGTTATATATGTGGGGGACGGGTATTCAGACACCTGCCCCGCCACGACGGCGGACATTGTTTTTGCCAAGAAGGATTTGTACCGGTTCTGCAGGGAGAATGGTATCAGCGCCAGGTATTTTGATGACTTCAGCGATATAATTTCATACCTGATTTCATTGAAATAAAAGTTACATGGAAATAATAATTACACTCTTAATAAAATACACGGGTTTGAGTCCGTGTATTTTTTTTAATATGAATACATACTAAGAGTGCTGAACATGGTGGTTCATAAAATAACATGCTGGAGTGAAGTTCATGAAAAAGCAGGGTTTTGAACCTGAACCAGGTGTTTTCCCCTACACCCCCGGTCCTTCCCCCGGGCCCGGTGTTGAGCCGGGACCGGAGCGGCGTGAGGACCCTGAGCGAAGCGATGAACCGGACCATGACCCGAGGCACGGCCGGAGGGTGTCCGGCAAGTCCAAGAGCTCCATAGAAACGGTAAAAGAAGTAGGGTCGACGACAATTCCGGAGATAAAAAGCAATATCCACTGCCTCACTATCATCGGCCAAATTGAAGGGCACCTGGTGCTCCCGCCACAGAATAAAACTACCAAGTATGAGCATATGATCCCGCAGTTGGTAGCCCTTGAGCAGGCTCCTGAAATAGAGGGCATCCTGATCGTTCTCAATACAGTGGGCGGTGATGTTGAAGCCGGACTGGCCATAGCGGAAATGATCGCCGGCATGTCCAAGCCGACGGTATCGGTAGTCCTGGGCGGGGGGCATTCAATAGGCGTGCCGATAGCCGTGGGGACGCAGTATTCTTATATCGCCAATACAGCCAGCATGACCATCCACCCAATCCGTCTCAACGGGCTGGTTATAGGCGTGCCGCAGACCTATGA
This sequence comes from uncultured Eubacteriales bacterium, assembly GCA_964591005.1. GTDB lineage: Bacteria > Bacillota > Desulfotomaculia > Desulfotomaculales > Pelotomaculaceae > Syntrophopropionicum. The sequence goes on along the minus strand of CAZPXL010000032.1, from coordinate 834 downwards.
ATACCTTGACAAGATGCAGGACCGGGTGGTGCGCTTTACCATAGAACATTCGAAAATTTCGGAGGAAAAGTTCCGCGAATTGATGTTCAGGACCGGAGAGTTGGCGAGGGACATCGGAACGGTATTGATCGGCAGGGAGGCCGTGGATATTGGCCTGATTGATGAAGTCGGCGGTATCGGCGACGCAGTTAAAAAACTGAACAGCCTGATCGAGGAATGGAAAAGGGATCGGAAAGAGGTGCCGCTGCAGTGATCTTGTACACCCCTGTACAGTTGGAACTGGTGCTGGAAGGTTTCGACAAAACCAAGTACCCTGACTACAAGGAAATTAAATATAAGGGAGTGCCGATGCTGGTGGAAGAAGCCGGCTTTGGCAGGAAAAGGATAGTAAAACTTTTAAGCACCGACCCGTTCGACTACCTCAAACCGGAAATGACACCGGGGAACTTAATTGGGACGTGAGACGTGAGGTGCGCTAAATGATGTCGTGTGATTCGTAAGATGGAAACACTTTCCGGTAAGGACCAGCCATCCACTGTCTGCAGGAACATCATGGGCATGAAAATTTAAGCAGGTGCTCGAGGGGGCAATAGGAAAGTAATGGTACGGAATAGAATGAGACCTCCAGTGTTTACTTCAAAGAAATAGTCAACTCCATCATGTACTATATTGACTATTCATTTTTAATCATATTAGAATGAAGTAATATAATTATCTGGAGGCATTCTATGTCATTGTATCGTTTTAACGGTAAAGAGCCAATAGTAGGTGCGGGAAGTTACGTGAGTGAGCTGGCTATGGTTATTGGCGATGTTCAGATTGGTGAAAATAGTT
>CAZPXL010000031.1:0-14321 GCA_964591005.1 uncultured Eubacteriales bacterium | reverse complement strand
CCGATGCTGGGCTCCAACGAGGAAGCCCTGGAAGTGATCATGGAAGCCATCGCCGCTTCCGGCTACAAGCCGGGCACAGACATTATGATCGCCCTGGACCCTGCAGCAACGGAGTTTTACAAGGACGGCAAATATGTTTTTGCAGCGGAAGGGACCAGCCGCAGCGCTGAAGAGATGGTGCAGTATTATTCAATGCTGGTCGAAAAGTACCCCATTATTTCCATAGAGGACGGCCTGGCGGAAGACGACTGGGACGGCTGGCAAAAGCTTACCCAGACCCTGGGGAGCAGGATCCAGGTCGTGGGCGACGACATTTTTGTGACCAACACCAGCCGCCTGTCCAGGGGCATCGAGTCCGGTGTGGCCAATTCGATCTTAATCAAGCTGAACCAGATCGGTACCATCACCGAAACCCTGGACGCCATAGAGATGGCCAGGCAGGCCGGGTACACCTCGGTCATTTCCCACCGCAGCGGCGAAACGGAAGACGCCACCATCGCCGACCTGGTAGTGGCGGTCAACGCCGGCCAGATTAAAACGGGCGCCCCCTGCCGCACCGACCGGGTGGCAAAGTACAACCAGCTGCTGAGAATAGAGGAAGAACTTGGCGATCTGGCATTATACAGGGGCAGAAAGGGCTTCTTCAACCTAAAATAGTTACCTGAAATAGTTATTGTTGACACTGGAAATGCTTTATATTATAATGTTGGTTGTGGCTTTACAAGCTTTTTTGTCTATTCTAAGGAGGGAAAATCTTTAACATGAAGACCTTTATGGCCAAGCCTGAGGATATGAAAAACCGCAAGTGGTACGTGCTTGACGCCGAGGGCAAGGTTTTGGGCAGGCTTGCCGTGGAGGCGGCCAGGATCCTGCGCGGGAAACACAAGCCGGACTTTACACCGCACGTCGACACCGGCGACCACGTGATCGTAATCAACGCGGAAAAAATAAAACTGACCGGCAACAAGCTGAAAACCAAAAAATACTACAGGCACTCCGGGTATCCCGGCGGCCTGAAAGTCGTGGACTATGAAACGCTGATGAAAACGAAGCCGGAGCTGGCCGTGGAAAAAGCCATAAAAGGCATGCTGCCGCACAACAAGTTGGGAGCAGACATGGCCAGGAAGCTCAAGGTATATAAAGGTTCCGAACATCCGCACCAGGCTCAGAAACCAGAAGCCAGGCAGCTGCAGTAGGGAAGGAGGAAATAAAACATTGGCACAGGTTATGTTTTACGGCACCGGACGCAGGAAAAACTCGGTAGCGAGGGTATTCCTGGTACCCGGTGAAGGTAATGTGATCATAAACAACAAGCCGATTGGCGAATATTTTGGCCGCCGGACCCTGGAAATGGTAGTCCGCCAGCCGATAGAACTGACGGGAGCCGCGTCCCGCTTTGACATCCAGGCCAAGGTCCTGGGCGGCGGTATCAGCGGCCAGGCCGGCGCGATCAAGCTGGGCATCGCCCGCGCCCTGATCCAGGCCGACCCCAACCTTCGTCCCCTTCTGAAGCGGGCGGGGTTTTTGACCAGGGACCCGCGCATGAAAGAGCGCAGAAAATACGGCCTGCGAAAGGCCCGCCGCGCTCCCCAATTCAGCAAGCGTTAACAACCCAAAAGGAAGGGAAAACCTTCCTTTTTTTGTTATTATATTTGTTGTAATCGTTTATAATTAATATAACGGATAATGCTTTTCCGGAGGAAACAGTGGACCGTTTAGTTTTTGTATTTCTGCTTACAGCCTTTATCAACCTGATCAATACCCTGACCCGCAGCTCCCGGCTTTCCGGGGTAAGGACGAAGCACCTGGCCACCGCCATCTCGCTTTTCAGCGTAGTTTACCTGGCGGCCAGTTTCGCCAACACCCTGCAGGCCCCGCTGCTGGCCTCCACGGTGGAGCGCACCATCGAAAACGCCTACAACCAGTCCGTGTCAATAGACTCCGAAAACGTAATTGAAACCCCGCTGTACCAGGAAACGCTGAAAGACCTGAACTATAAGCTCCGCTTTGTAATCCTGGGCGCCACCCTCGGCACGGTGGTGGGCATGTTTTCCATCCCCAGTTTTGTTACTTCGTTTTCCAACGCAATTAAATCCTTCGGCGAGACCGGCTCGGTCTTCAAGGTGATATTTCTTTTTCTGGCGTCGATGTTCAAGCCGGGCAGCGGTATACTCAGGTTCCGCATGTCCTCCAGGAAAACGATCAGGGAATTAATGTCCCTGAAAAAAATGAGGATCCCGAAGACCTTTCTGTACTGGAACCTGGCCAGCTACAGCCTTTGGACCGTCAACGTGCTGTCAGGCCTTTACGCTGGTGCCCTTTACCCGGAATTTCGCTCGACCGCGGTGCTGATGGCTTCCATAGTGGGCAACGCCTCGATTGTTGTCAGCGTGATGATGGTCGACCCCGTCCTGGCCAGGGTGACTGACGATGTGGCCAGGGGGGCCAGAGAAGAGATTGAACTGAAGCAGATTGTTTTTTTTCTCGCTATTTCGAACCTGGTGGGCACGCTCTTAAGCCAGGCCATATTTGAGCCCGTGGCCTGGGGCCTCCAGTACTTGACCAGGTGGATCACTTAGGGACGGAAGGGCAGGCCCCTTGTCCCACTCTTGTCTGCTCTTATTCTGGGACAAGGGACCTGTCCCTCTGTCCCAGACTGCAGATAAAAAAACCGCTATTAGCCGGAGAGGCCTAAAAGCGGTTTTTCTTATTTATTCTTAACCCAGGCTGTTTTTTGGTAAGGATTATTATACCGCAGGTAAGCAAAAACAGCATCTCTGCAGTAAGATAAGTCTTAGAAATCGGGTAAAGCTTTTTGAAGTGAAATGTGTTATGGATTGTAGAAAAGCTGGAATCGGGCACAAGCAACAGGTATATGTCAGGCAGCGCCCCGAGCAGCCCGGCGATCAAAATTTTATAGTCTCCCTGGCGTTTTACAATGTACAGAAGAAAAGCCCCGGCACACGCTCCCAGTAAATAATTCCACTGCATGTTCAGATCAAAATGAGGTATCGCGTCCAGGAGAAAGTGCGTAAGGAAAGCAAGCCCAAACAGGTACGGCGTTTTAAGCCTGATTCTTTGATAGAGGGCCGCGGCCGCCAGAACATGTGTCGCTCCAGTCATAGTAACCTCGAGGTTAAAATTATAACGATGTAAATATTATACATTAAATCAATATTTAACCACAAGCACCTCCCTGCCTCTGGCATAAAATGTATACCCCGGCCATATAGTGTAATAATAATTTCAGCCTTCTGCCCAAAGGAAGGACATTGTTACACGATAAGGTGTGGGGTATTTATGATATTACTGTATAGAATTTTGGATTCGAAATTATTGTCCATACGAAAAAGGCCTTACACCAACCTGAGCCTTTTTCTTCTGGCGCTGGCTGTTTTTTCAGCCTCGGTCCTGGCCGGCGGCTTGTTTCAGCCGGTAATTGCGCGTCCGGCCTACAATTTGCTGCTACAGCCGGCAATAAACGGAATTAACGGTATGGCACAGGCTATGGGAGGGTCCAACGCCGCTGTCGCTGCTTCCATATTCATAAAAAACATTACGGCGGTACTGGTTACGATAGCACTGGCCCGGCGCACAAGAGGTGTTTCCGTGGCTTTTTTGCTAATCCTGAACGGCCTGATTATCGGATCTGTATTAAATTTGCTGAGAGCGCACGGGTACGCGGTCAAATGGCTGGCGGCCGGGATTATGACACACGGCGTGTTTGAGCTGACCGGGCTGTTTTTAGCCGGAGCGCTCGGAATGAAACTTGTGCTGCTGCCTTCTGAGCAGCTGGCGCGTTACAAAAAAGAGCTGCGCCTGGTCATCACGGCGGTATTAATCCCGATTTTTCTGGCAGCGGCGTTCGTAGAGGCCTACATAACACCAGCAGTTTTAAAGTAACGTAAATTTGTCATGTTATCACGGCATCTGACATACCATAATAAGGAAGGATCTTCCCTGCGGGAGGAAGGGACAAACCTTCACTATTTAAACTCCCTGTCATATTGAATAACAGAAAGGGGAATCTTTTTTGTCTCCCGTTATTATAAAGACGATAAAAATCAGGAAGCGCTGCTTGGTTGTCCTGGTGGTTCTGGTTTTCCTCTCTTTCTACCTGACCAGGGCCCAGAATGACCGGGCTGAGAGGCAGGCTGTCTCAGTAATGTCCCCGGCGCTGGCAAGCAGGGTGATTGTGGTGGATCCCGGCCACGGCGGTGCAGACACGGGTGTGGTTGGGAAAAGCGGCGCCCTGGAGAAGGAAATTGCCCTGGAAGTAAGCAGGCTTCTGGCCGCCAACCTGGCCCAGGCCGGCGCCATGGTCCTTATGACCAGGGAAACCGATGCCGACCTTAGTGACCCCGGGACAGCAGGCTTGACGGCAAAAAAGAGGGAGGACCTGGAAAGGCGGGTGGCCATCGCTAACGTTAACAGGGCGGACCTCTATATAAGCGTTCATGTAAACAGCCACCCCGCCGCCAACCGCAGCGGCGCCCAGGTTTTTTACCAGCATGAGGCGGCGGGAGGCGGGAGTGCCAGCCGGTATATTCAGTCGGAACTCTCCCTGGTCTTAAAAAACACCGGCAGCCAACCGGCTGAGGCGGATCACTACATTACCAAAAACACATTAATGCCCGCGGTGGTGGTGGAGTTGGGGTACATTACCAATGAAGCCGAGGAAAAACTGCTGCTCGACCCGGCTTACCAGGGCAAGCTGGCCTGGGCTATATACGCCGGGGCTGTAAAATATTTTGCCACAGAGAACCCTCCCCTCCAGAAAGCACCGGATAATGAAAAGCTTATCCAGACTTTCAAGGGGCAGGAGCAGAAAACACTGAAGGAACCGTAGCGGCAATATGAACGGGTACCTATGGGGGGCGGGATTTATCCCGCCTTATGTCGATATATGTCATAAATATCTTTCCATGGAAATCCGTTTTTCTATTGACAGTCCATTACCATTTTGCTAATATAACAATAGAACATATGTTTGGGGCAGGGCAAATATAAAGCATTTACCTGCCCCAAATGTTTTTATTTGCCCCCTCAAACAACACAAAAAAGGAGAAGGTGAAAAAACAAGCCTTCACCCGGTAAGGAGGTGAAATAATGGCAGTAAACAAGGTCCCCACTAGTTCTGTGCTCAGGCTGGAACTCAACGTCGGCGTTGACGGAGGCGGCAACCCGGTCTACCGCAGCAAAAACCTGAACAATGTCAAGCCTGCCGCGGCTGACCAGGACCTTTTCGATGTCGCCGCAGCGATTGCCGATCTGCAGGGGTACACGCTGAACGGCATCTCCCGCGTTGACGGCGCCCAGCTGGTGCAGGTCTAATATACATTAACTATTAAAGGAGAAAGGAGGAAGCATATTTGGCAACCACCACCAAAACACTGCGCATGGTCTTTACCAGCCAGGCCGGCAGGAATGTTACCATTACCCTGGACAACCCCCGCAACGACCTGACCGCCGCCGAAATTGAAGCAGCCATGGACCTGGTCATTGCTCGTAACATCTTCACCAGTTCGGGCGGAGACCTGGTGGCAAAGCAGGACATCAAGATAGTTGACAGCACTACCAATGACCTATACGACCCGCCCGCTTAAACCACTACGGGCGTTCATATAAAACGGCGGGTATATTTATGCCCGCTCCAGGCACGGCGCTGTCCCTGACTCCAAGCCGGGCGCTTTTAGAGAAGGGATATCGCCGTGTCCTCTTAATTGTCGCGAGAGGGGTGATCGCACTGGACAACATCCTCCAGGCAGTGGGCAACGTGGGCTTTCCCATTGCTGTTACAGCGTACCTGCTGATGCGCATAGAAAGCAAGCTGGAAGCCCTGGCCTCCAGCATCGCCAGGCTGGCCGAGGCGGTTGGCGAGTGAGCGGCGGCAGGAGGAGAAAAAATAGGAGAATTGCTTCAAATAAAGCCGCCGGGCTTTTTAGCCCGGCGGTATCTTAATTTACCAGGAATCTAATTATTATTAAGCCTCCTCCGGGAGGGTTTTAACATTTTCTGCCGAAAATTACCACTTAATTGACTTACTGATTAAAAATAGCGGCAGGAGTATCATTAACGTTTTCATGCTCTTTGCAGGTGTCCCGCCGGGTTCTTGACCCGGCGGTTTTTAGTCTCCCCCGCCAGCCGGGATCAAGATTCTATCTGCGCTGGATCGCCGCGCACGGACTAAGACGGCCGGTGGTTCAGTCCTTGTTAGCCGCAAGTAGATATAGTCGAAGAAGATAACATATTGTAATAAAATTCCTTTTCCACAGAAGAGGAATATTAGCAAACTTAATCAAATTATACAAATATGGCACCTAATAGGAGGGGCTGGTTTTTATAAGAAGGCTGTTAATTGTATTTATTAATATCATGGTTTTACTTTACCAGGGTTTTTAATCTAAAACTATGTAATGTTCTTCTTTTTAAAAAGGGGGCAATGATCTGCAGCCTGTAAAGTGGGCGCCAGGGCTGCGGAGAGCCAGTGGCGCAACCGTCCCTGAAGTGAAGTCAGGGATTTTTTATTTCAAAAATTCAGATGAAGAGGGGAATTTCTTTATAATGAAATACGATGCTTTCATAGCAGGAGGCGGGCCCGTGGGCTGCAAGACCGCTGAGCTAATCGCCGGGAGCGGTTATAAAGTACTGGTTGCTGAAGAGCACCGTAATATCGGCGAGCCCGTGCAGTGTGCCGGGCTGGTAAGCCCGAGGACATTGAAAGGTATGTCACGGGACATCGTACTGAATGAAATCCAAGGAGCCTTTGTCCACTCTCCCGGCGGGGAAAGGCTTACCTTCAAGGGTAAAAGTGCGTACGCCCTGGTAATCGACCGCGCCGCCTTTGACTGCCGGCTGGCGGAAAAAGCGCGGGAGAGCGGCGCCGAGATCATGACCGGGGTCAGGTTGGGCGTGCGGGGCTGCGGACCTGAAAAAGTCCATGTGGTTTTAAAGTCTCGCGATAAAGAGATCCCGGCCGCCGCCCGCCTGCTGATCGGGGCGGACGGTGTGAACTCACAGACAGCCAGGTTTATGGGCGCTTGCCGTTGTGCTGAAATAATCCGCATGTGCGCTGTTGAAGCGGAATTAAAATGCCATGATAAAGATATGGTTCACATATTTATGGGTAGAAATACCGCCCCCGGCTGGTTCGGCTGGGTCATCCCGGTAAGCTCCGATTATGCCAGGGTAGGTATCGGCGTCAGCGGCAGAGACAGGCACCCCGGCGATTACTTTAAAAAGTTAGTTGAAGATTATCCTGATATTTTTAAATGTATGAAGGTGATCCGCCATACCTGCGGCGCGGTCCCCATCGGCCTTGCGACCAGAATATACGGCGATAAAATCATGCTGGTAGGCGACGCCGCCTGCCAGACCAAGCCCATCTCAGGTGGAGGCCTGTTTCTAGGGCTTTTGGGCGCGGAACTCTGCGCGAAGGTAGCCGTAAAAGCGCTCTCCAGGGAGAGTTTTTCCATGGAGCACCTTTCCGAATACCAGCGCCTGTGGGAAAAGAAGATGGGAAAGGAGATAAAAAACGCCCTGAGCCACAGGGATATCTTTCTGACAATGACCGACAAAGAAATGGACACGGTAATCAGGTTCCTTAATCGGCCGGCATGGCAGTATACCATAGCCACCCACGGAGATATCGACTACCCGTCCTGGCTGGCCGGCAGGCTTGCCTTCGCCGGACCCTGGATGGAAAAGTTCGTGCTGGCCGGGTGCAAAAAAGTGTTGAGTTACGCGCTGCCGGGTGAATACTAGGCCATTTTTTTAATAATAAAACAATATAAAAAATTTTGGGGAAAGGTAAAAATATCAAAAACAATGCCGATATATTGTAGAGACGCGATTTTTAGTTAATAGGGGGTATTTTTTTTGAGACTTTTGACCCGTTCTGATTTTGACGGTCTGGCTAGCGCCGTCCTTTTAAAGGAAGCCGGAATTATTGATGACAGAAAGTTCGTCCATCCCAAGGATATACAGGATGGCATTGTTGAAGTAACAGATAATGATGTGCTGGCCAATGTGCCATTTGTGGAAGGGTGCGGATTGTGGTTTGACCATCATTCCAGCGAGAGCGAGAGGCTGGCGCTGGACGGCAGGTACAAGGGGTACAGTTGCTCGGCCCCCAGCGCGGCCAGGGTTATTTACGACTATTACGGAGGCGACGAGAAATTCAGCCACCTGAATGAACTGATAGAGGCTGTCGACAAGGCTGACAGCGGCCGGTTTACCAGGGACGAGGTGCTGAACCCCAGTGGATGGGTGCTGCTCTCCTTTATCATGGACCCCCGCACCGGCCTGGGGAGGTTCAGGGACTACCGGATCAGCAACTACCAGCTGATGGACCAAATGATCGAGTACTGCGGCGGCAAACCCATTGATGAAATTCTGGACCTGCCTGATGTCCGGGAAAGGGTTAAGCGTTATTTCGAGCAAAACAGCCTTTATGAAGACATGATCAAAAGCAATACCAGGCTGGAAGGAAACGTCATCGTCACGGACCTGCGCGGCGCCGACGTGATATACAGCGGCAACCGGTTTTTAATTTACTGCCTGTACCCGGAGCAGAACATCTCAATTTGGATTGTGGACGGCAAAAACAAGCAGAATTGTGTCTTTGCCGTGGGACACAGCATTATCAACAGGACTTCCAAAACCGATGTGGGTTCTCTGATGCTGAAATACGGCGGCGGCGGCCACCGGGCGGTCGGTACCTGCCAGGTGCCTTATGGCCAGGCTGAAAAAGTGCTTACTGAACTGGTATCCGCCATGAAGCAGGACGGGTAACAAAAAGAAAACATTGTGGTGTTCCAGGCCGGCGCGATTTCTTAAAGGGAAACAAGGGGACGTTCTTTTTGTTTCCTTTTGTTTGTTTAGCTGTATAAACTCTGCCGGCCGGGGCAACTATAGATTTCAAAGGAGGCGCCGCCATGTCAAACAGCAAGCCCGGTAAAACAAAGCCGGATCAAAGTAAAATTCACGAGCCTCTCAGTTCTTACTATCCACCGCCTTTTACTGTGGAAAGTCCGACGGTGCAAAATGTGGAGCCAAAGTACCACGCTCATAGCGCGGTTTACGTAAAAAAAGGGAAAAATCAGCAAAAAAATTAGGAGAAAACATTTAAAAACACCGTGACGCCGCACCCCCGGCGTTATCTTTTTTCAGCCGCTGCTTTGTTGCAATATGTTATAATTGGAATAAAATGATCCAGGAGGTTTTATCAGATGAATATCCTGGTAACCGGCGGAGCCGGCTATATCGGCAGCCATACGGTCCTTGAGCTGATTAACAGGAACCACCGGGTGGTGGTGCTCGATAATTTATCCAAAGGCCACAGAGCCGCATTGGGCGGAGTTGAGCTTGTACACGGTGACACCAGTGACACCGTCCTATTAAAGGAACTTTTCAAGAAACACAGGATTGAGGCCGTGGTACATTTCGCCGCCAGCAGCCTGGTCGGCGAGTCGGTACGGCAGCCGGCTGATTATTACCATAACAATGTGGTAAAAGGGCTGGCCCTGCTGGACGCCATGGTGGAGTCAGGCGTGCTATGTATGGTCTTTTCCTCGACCGCGGCGGTGTACGGGGAACCGGTGGAGGTGCCGATCCCGGAGGAACACCCGACTGTGCCGACCAACCCGTACGGCGCGACAAAGCTGGCCCTGGAAGGGGCCATGGGTTGGTACGGCAGGGCTTACGGCCTGCGCTGCACTTCATTGCGCTATTTCAACGCGGCCGGCGCGGACCCCTCGGGTGAAATCGGGGAAGACCACGACCCGGAGAGCCACCTGATCCCGCTGGTGCTCAAGTCTGCCATGGGGCTGATCCCGCATTTGGAGATCTACGGCACCGATTACCCGACCCCGGACGGCACCTGCGTTAGGGACTACATTCATGTGAGCGACCTGGCCGCCGCCCACGCCCTGGCCCTGGACGCCCTGGCATCCGGCACGCCTTCGGCTGTCTATAACCTGGGCAACGGAAACGGGTACAGCGTGCTGGAAGTGATCAAGACCGCGGAAGAGGTGGTGGGCAGGCCGATCAAAGTCAAATACGGGCCCAGGCGTCCGGGCGACCCGGCGGCGCTGGTGGCAAGCTCCCGCAGGATCAAGAATGAGTTGGGCTGGCAGCCGCGCTTCGCGGACCTTAAGACGATCATAGAAACGGCCTGGCGCTGGCACAGCGGGCACCCGGCCGGATTTGTCAAATAAGTATGGGCGGCGGCGCGGCGGGGAGTTTTGCTAAAACTATTATCATTGTAATAATTTTTTCCTTGTTTTTCTTTTTGGCCGGAGCGGGCGGAGAAGGTATGGAACCGGGTATGGCCACTCTCGAAGAGAGGGAAAGCGCGCTGCTGCAGCAGGCCGAACTGGGAGAAGAGGAAAAGCAGCTTGTTGTTGAACTGCTTAACTGGGATGTAAAAATAGAGACCGCCAGGCTGGAACAGGAACGGCTGCAGCGGGAAATTCCCCTGCTGGAAGAGCTGCTGGCGGCCTCGGAGGTGCAGCTGGCGCAGAGCCGCATTGTGCTGGAGGAGGGCCGGGCAAGGTTGGGCAGGTGGATAAACCACCTTTATCGCTGCGGCACCCTCACTTACCTGGATGTGGTACTGGGCGCTGCGGACTTTAATGATTTTATTGAAAGAGCTGAGATGGTCGGTATAATCCTGGCCAGCCAGGCGAAAATGCTCGATGAGGTACGCAGCTATACAGTGGCGGTGAAGGAGCAGGCTGAGGCGGTCAGGCAGACCCATGATGACCTGTCGGCAAAAAGCGGCGAACTTGACCTTCAGCTGAAAGAGATGGAATCTTACAGGGCCGGCAGGGAGCAGTTTCTGGGTGATATCAGGGTGCGGTCCGCGGATCTCGCGGCAAGTGTGGCGCATGCTGAAACGCAGTGGTACCGTTCCCTCAATTCCCTGCATTACCTTTTGGCTAACATGCATACCCTGCCGCTGTACAACCTGTCACCAAAAAGCACAGAGTTTACCTTCAGCGGGCTGCGGCTTGAATACAGCGACGAGGAGATAAACAAAAAGTTATATGAGATAGGTAACGCCAACCTGGACGGGTTTTCGGTGCGCTGTTATCCCGGCCGTTTCACGGTGGCCGGGCCGGCCGCACAGCCGGGAGGTCCGGACTTCAGGGTGGAGGGACATTTTCAAATGCTGGAGGAAGGGAAGGTGCGCTTTCAACCGGAGGCCCTGACCCTGGCAGGGATACCTGCCGGCCGGGAGGTGCTGGGCTACATTTCCTCGGAAAGCGGCATGGTTATCGATACCGGGGTTTACCTGGAGAGTTTTAAACTCTCGGGTATAAGCATAGAAGAAGGCCGCCTGGTAATCAACCTGTCTTTCAAGTAAAATGCGACAAGGGGACGGTTCTCTTGTCGCACTATTGTATACAAGAATGCGACAGAAGAACCGTCCTCTTGTCGCGGTTTGGTTAACTTGATTTATTGTCGCAGACATTATTTTCTCCCTGGAAAAGCCAGGCGAAGGCTTTTGCTTTGAGCAGGGCGTTGTAGGTAATCAGGACGAAGGGCCCCAGGATAAGGCCGTAAAACCCGAGCAGCTCATACCCGGCATACAGGGAAATCAGCACGGCCAGGGGTTCGAGTCCGATATTTTCCCCGAGGACCTTTGGCTCCAGGGAATGCTTGATAACTATCACCACGGCAAAAACTATCAGCAGCCCCACAGTCATATATGTGTTTCCAGTAGCCAGGTTAAAAATAATCAGGGGGATGAAAACCGCTCCCACTCCGATTACCGGCACCGGGCTGAACAGGCCGCTTAATAGAGACAAGATCACAATGTAATCAGCGCCGATAATGGTCAGGCCGATCATAACAATAATAGCTGAAATTACTGAAAGGATGATCTGGGCTTTAACAAAGCCGATAGACGCCCGGTACAGGTCATCAGCCATAAACCTTAGCTTGCAGTGGAATTCCTCGGGGATGGATGAGACAATCCGTTTCTTTATTTTTAGCAGGTCTTTGCTGATAAAGAAGGTCGCGATCAGCATAATCACCACGATCAGCAGCTGGTTCGGCAGGTTGGTGATAAGATGGAGCGTTCCTCCGGCCAGGAGCGAAAGGTTTTCGGAAATAATCTCTGAAATCTTATCTGTGTTTTTGTTCAGGTGTACGGCAAATTCCGGAGGCATCCCTTCAGATATTGACTGAAGCTTTTGGGCCAGCAGAAAAGACTGGCTTTTTAATATGCCGGTAAAATATGGCAGGTTGGATATCAGCCTTGACAGTTCCCAGATCAGCGTCCATATGGCAAGCCACATCAACACGCCTAAAGATCCCACGGTCACCAGCATGGCCAGGCTGGTGGCCGCCAGCCTGGAAATTTTGAGCCGCAGAAAAAATTTGACCACGGGTTCCATCGCCAGCGCCAGTATTAATCCAAGCAGAAAAGGCAGGAAATATGGAATTACCAGTTTAAAGGCGACAGCGGCGATAACCAGGGTGACAATTAAAATACCAAAGTTGACTATCAGGTTCCAATGCCGTTTGTAAAAATCTCTCATGCCGGCTATGCCCCTTGCCCATACCATAAAAATATTACATGGATGGATATTGATCGACATTCAATATTATACATTATTACCGGAATAAGAAAATCCCCTTTCTATATGGAAAGGGGATTTATATACTCTAATCCGGTTCAGCCTCAACTTCTTTTACCAGGTTGTCAAAGATTTTTTGCACCGGCAGGATTTCCTTAATCTTATACACGTTCTTGCCGGTAAACACAACGCCCTCGTCGACAAGTCCGGTGCGGGAGTTTTCCAGCGCCTTGATGATACAATATTCCCGGGAGCATTCTTTGAGACATCCGTCGCATTCCTCCGGCCGCGGCACTGTCTTGTCCAGTATTTTGTTTACGAAGGGGTTGCGCAGCGCCCGGCCCGGCATGCCTACCGGGCTGGAAATGATTACCACGTCTTCAGCCGACGCTTTCAGGTACATTTGTTTAAAGGCCTCCGACACGGCACATTCCATACTCAGCACAAAGCGAGTCGCCATCTGGACGCCGCTCGCCCCGAGCCTGATCGCCCTGGCGATGCCGCTGCCGTCTACAATGCCGCCGGCGGCTATTACCGGTATTTTTACCGAGGATGCAATTTCCGGCAATATTTCTTCAATTGAACGGCAGGTCCCTAAATGGCCCCCGGCTTCCACCCCTTCTGCCACAACGGCGGAAGCGCCCTGTTTTTCAGCTATCTTGGCCAGTTTGGCCGAAGACACGATTGAGACTATCGGTGTATCGGACTCCCTGCCCCACTTGAAAATATCCCTGGAAAAGCCCGCCCCGGTAATAATGAGGTCAATTTTCTCCTCTATGGCTGCGTGCACCAGGGCTGCGAACTGTCTTACAGCGAACATGATGTTGATGCCGATGATCCCCTTCGAGTTGCGCCGGGCGGTCCGGATCTCATTCCTCAGCTCGTCCAGCGACATGCCGGTGGCGGCAATAATTCCAATCCCGCCTGCATTGGCCACGGCTGCGGCGAGGGGGGCTGTAGACACACGAATGGCCATTCCTCCCTGGATGATTGGGTAGCGGGGCGCCAGGCGCCCGATCTTCAGTGACGGAAATTTCATAAAAATTCTTTTTCTCCTTATTACAATTTAGCGGTAACTGTATATATTATCCCAACGGGTTATTTAAATATAAGTATTGCTGGATAATTTATGAATATGTGTTTTAACCTGCCGGCTTAGGCGGCGAATTATAGGATTTTCTTTTTAGCAATTCAAATATTCTATATAAAATGGTATAATCCTTTGGAACTGCGGTAAAAACCAGCATAATATTTAATATTAACCAGAAATTATTACTTGTATCAGGAATTAGTACTAATAATATATTATATTTCCATAATTAAGTATATTAATAATTTGAAAATAATACCTGAAGGGCAATTCGGGTTTATTGAAAGATTTTGTGCTGCGGTTGGAGGAAAAAGCAGAAGTCTTGCCTGGACCGTAAGCTGCCGAACTCTCAAATTTATTGATTTATAATTTTACGGCCTTCCTTAAATACGGACCCTGCCACCCGGCCCAGGCCGCAGTAGCTGCCCCCCATCAAAATCAGAGGGTCTATTTTCAGCGGGTCGGGACTGCCGTGCGATTTCCTTATTTAAATTTGTGCCGCAAACACTATAAATATAAAGCAGATTTAAAAAAAAGAATAGACTTATTCTTTTCTCTGAATTAAACTATTGTTAAAGTATGCCCCCCGGTGAACTGCTCCCTGTCAAGTAGACAGATGAAAAAATGAAACCATATCGCTGGGC
>CAZPXL010000030.1:0-14406 GCA_964591005.1 uncultured Eubacteriales bacterium | reverse complement strand
AGAGCAGTTTGGACCAGGCGCTTTTTCCCAAACAAAAATTGCCGATCCGGTAATTGCTTCCCGTGCCGCCGGCGCGCTGGCGTGTTTCTTAAATGATACCCAGAAAAGAAGCATGGCCCATATTAACAAAATACAGTTTTATATGCCCGGCAGGTACATGACGCTGGATGCGCCGACCAGGAGAAACCTGGAACTGTCCAGGTCCATAGCAGACAACTCCAAAAAATTTACACTGCTTTCGGTGCTGGACTGCACGGTCACCTCAATGGGCGGCAGAATGCTCCGCAACTGGATCGAACAGCCCCTGCTGATACGGAATGAAATCACAGCCCGCCTGGACGCGGTGGATGAACTGGCGAAAAATGTTTTTTTTCGCATCGAGATAAAAGAAGAGCTGAAAAATATATATGACCTGGAAAGACTGGCGGGTAAGATTTCTTTTGGCTCGGCTAACGCCCGCGATTTAATGTCACTGAAAAAATCTCTATCCTGTCTTCCGGCGCTCAAGGAATTGCTGGGCCAAGCAAGCTCCGGCCTTTTAAAAGAAAAGGGCGGGGCCATTGACACCATGGAAGAAACCGTGGAACTTTTAAGCCGGGCTATAGATGATGATCCGCCGTTATCCCTGCGGGACGGAGGAATAATTAAAACTGGTTTTGACCCGGAAGTGGACAGGTACCGCTTGGCCGGAAAGGAAGCCAGGACGATGCTGGCCGGACTGGAAGAAAGGGAGCGCCTCCGCACCGGCATAAAGTCCCTTAAAGTCGGTTTTAACAAGGTATTCGGATATTACATAGAGGTAACCAGGTCTAATCTTGACAACGTACCGGAAGACTACAACCGCAGGCAGACTCTCGCCAATGCGGAGAGATATATCACTCCCGAGCTCAAGGAGTACGAAGATCTCGTTTTGGGAGCGCAGGAACGCCTGCTGCACCTGGAATACAAGATTTTTAACGATATCCGGGAGCAGCTTACGTCACAGATCCACCGGATCCAAATATCAGCTTCAGCCGTGGCTGAGGTGGACGCGCTCTATTCCCTGGCGGAAGCGGCATCCAATAATAATTACGTGAGACCGGAGATAATAAACGACGGGCGGCTGATGATCAGGGACGGCAGGCACCCGGTCCTGGAAAAGGTTATGGGCACGGGACAGTTTGTGCCCAACGACACTGATATGGACACGGAGGAAAACCGGCTGCTGTTAATCACCGGACCAAATATGGCAGGCAAGAGCACGTACATGCGCCAGGTGGCCATTATCGTGTTAATGGCCCAGACAGGAAGCTTCGTGCCGGCTTCCAGGGCTGAAATAACGCTGGCGGACCGTATATTTACCCGGATCGGGGCGTCGGACGACATCGCCGGCGGGCAGAGCACTTTTATGGTTGAGATGAACGAGTGCCGAGATATTGTAGCGGGAGCCACTGAAAAAAGCCTGATTGTTTTAGACGAGGTGGGGCGTGGCACCAGTACATATGACGGGATCAGCATAGCCAGGGCCCTGGCGGAATATATTCACCATAAAATCAAAGCGAAGACCTTGTTTTCAACACACTATTTCGAACTTACAGATCTGGACAGAACGACGGGAATCGTCAATATGAACGTAGCGGTTAAAGAAGAGGGCGAGCAGGTAATTTTTTTGCGAAAAGTGATACCCGGCAGGGCGGACCGGAGCTACGGCATTCATGTGGCAAAACTGGCCGGTCTGCCGGCTGAAATAATCGGGCGTTCCGCGGAGATATTGCGGTTTTTAGAAAAAGGTGATGAAACACCGTCACACGTTGCCGCGGCTGCCGGTAACGGTGACAGTGCCGGCAGCGAAAAAGAAAACGAGATAATAAAAGAGTTGCGGCAGCTGGATATTTTAAGTATGACACCGCTGGAAGCTATAAACAAGCTGTACCTTCTGCAGAAAAAAATAGATGAAGGCAGTTTGCAGTGAGGGCTTTAGTTATCGATGGGGGGAAAGATATGTTTATCGGCATAGATGTGGGAGGTACGTACACAGACGCCGTTATCATGGAGAATGATCAGGTCCGCGGGGTTGCCAAGGTCCCCACCAGGGAAAACCTGATCGACTCGTTAAATGAAGCTATAGATATGATCGTAAAGGACCAGTACAAGAAGAAGGTCAAAAGGATAGTTTTCAGCACCACGATTATTACCAACCTGATCGCGGAACGAAAATATGAAGAAGTTGACCTGCTGATTATCCCTGGTCCCGGATTGAGCCATGATTATTACAAAGACATGCCTTACGCCCATATAATCCCAGGTGCGATTGATTACCGCGGCAGGGAAATCCTTTCACTCAAAGAGCAGGAAATTGAAACTGTCCTGGGCGAAATTGCTCTAAAAGGCACTAAAAGATTAGGTGTGGTCGGCAAATTCTCCCCCCGCAACACGTCTCATGAAAAACAGGTGGCGGCAATAATCAATAATAAATATCCTGAATGCCAGGTTGAGCTGGGCTCAAAAATCGGCGGCCAGCTGAACTTTCCAAGGAGAGTGGTAACCACATACCTGACCTGCGCCACCCGCGAGTCCTACCACTGTTTTATCGAGTCCGTGCGGCAGTCCCTTAATTCACGTGAAATAACAGCGGACGTTTTTATATTAAAGGCCGACGGCGGCACCACTCCCCTCCAGGGCTCCGAGGAACTGCCCGTTGAAACTATTTTTTCGGGACCGGCCGCCAGTACCCTGGGGGTGCAGGCCCTTACCAGCCCCGGAGAAACAGCTGTTGTCGTGGACATCGGAGGCACCACCACCGACCTGGCCCTGATTTTAAGCGGGCAGCCCCTGCTTTCGGCGAAAGGCGCCCGGGTGATGGAGCAGTTGACCCAGGTGAGGGCTTTGGCGGTCAAGGCTGTCCCGGTTGGCGGCGACAGCGTTTTAAAAAGGGAAGGAAATGAAATAACTATCTGCGGGAAAAGGATGGGACAGGCATACTGCCTGGGCGGCCCGGCGCCTACTCCCACCGATGCCCTGCGTGTACTGGGCCTGACCGGCCTGGGAGACAAAGAAAAAGCCGCTGAGGCCATGTCCGTTTTAGGCCAGGGGTTGGACATAACAGTAGAAGAGATTGCGGAACGGGTCGTCAACCGGGTTGTGGATAACATAACCGCCGAGATAAATAAAATGTTTATAGAATGGGAGCAGGAGCCGGCCTACAGGGTCTGGGAGATACTGCATAAACACGCGGTAAAACCAACAATTGTCGCGGGCGTGGGCGGGGGAGCGGCGGGATTTGCGGCGCGGATAGCTGAGAAACTGGGCTGCCGGCCGTTCATACCGCGGTACGCGCCAGTAGCCAACGCTATCGGCGCGGCGCTGGCCAAACCGACACTCCAGGTAAACCTCAGGGCTGATACCGAACAGGGCTACTACATAATACAGGAAGAAGGCCGCCAGGAAAAAATCAACGACAAGCAGTTTAACGAAAAAAAAGCGCTGGAGCTGGCAAAAAACAGCCTGGTGAAAAGGGCGGCAAAATACGGGTTGGAATTGGCGGACGATGAAATTGAAGTTACCAAACTTGAAGTATTCAATATGATCAGGGGATGGGATACCACCGGCAGGCTTTATGACATCACTGTGCAAAGTCCAAGGGGTATCGTTGCCAGAATCGGGGTTGGGGAGTGATACTGTGAAAAACAGCAAAAAAACCGGGCTAATTTTCTTTCCTGCTTTTGACTGGGCCATATCGCCCACCCACCCTGAAAGGGAAGAGCGCCTTCTCTACACCAGGGATCAGATTTTTGAAGAAGGAATTATGGACCTGCCTCAAATAGAGGAATACGCGCCCTCCCTGGCAGGCATCCATGACATTGCCAGGCTTCACTTTTGCGTGCCCACGGTTGAGAAACAAACCACTGAGGCCCACCTGATCGCGGCAGGCGCGGCAATTTTACTCTCCGATAAAATAGTTGGCGGGGAAATAAAAAACGGTTTTGCCCTGGTCAGGCCCCCCGGGCACCATGCCATGCGGGTTGTCCACGGCAACCGGGGCTTCTGCAATATTAATAATGAAGCGATAATGGTGGATCATCTCCGCTCCCGCCACGGGCTTAAGAAGATTGCGATTATCGACACAGATGTGCACCACGGCGACGGGACCCAGGATATTTTCTGGCATGACCCCGATGTGCTCTTTATCTCCTTTCACCAGGACGGTCGCACCATATATCCAGGCACCGGTTACACCTATGAGCTTGGCGGCCCGAGAGCTTACGCCCGCACCGTCAACATACCGCTGCAGCCCGGCACCACTGACGATAGCCTGCATTATGTAGTGGACAATTTGATTCTTCCGATATTAAAAGATTTTAAGCCGGACTTTATTGTCAACTCGGCCGGCCAGGACAACCATTACACGGACCCCCTGGGAAGCATGCGGATTACCGCCCAGGGATACGCCAGGCTTACGGAAAAACTGAGGCCGGACCTGGCTGTGCTGGAAGGCGGCTATGCCATCGAAACAGCGCTGCCATATGTGAATATGGCCATTATACTGGCCCTGGCAGGTATGGATTACAGCGGTGTAAGGGAACCTGATTACTGGCCCGGGCGCTTCAAGGAAACCGCTGAGATGGCCGACGGCGTTAAAAGGCTGGTGGAAGAACTATTGCAGCGCTGGGAAAAGCGCGACCTGGTGTCGCCCGACTCTAATAAAATCTCCGGCCATTACTATACCAGGGATAAACACATATTTTACGATACCGATTACATAGAAGAAAATCAAACTGAACAACTGCGGCTTTGTGATGACTGCCCGGGATACCTGGTAATTGATTCAAGAGCAAATCGCGGCCATGGCAGCACCGGAAGGGTATTGTGCCTTTCAGTGCCGCACGCGGCCTGCGGCAGGTGCCGCGCCGAAGCGGCCGGCCTGTATGAAGAGCACAAGAGTTCAGCGAAGTACAAGTACATTTACCTGCAGGATAAATGTGAGGATATTTTTTACAGCTACAGCACAGACAGTCATAATGAATGGCGCTCTGAAGGATAGAGGGTGCGGAGCTTTGACAAAAATAATAATCCTGGACGAATTCACAAAAAATCAGATCGCTGCCGGTGAGGTGGTTGAGAGGCCGCTTTCAGTTGTAAAAGAGCTGATCGAAAATTCCCTTGATGCCGGGGCGCGGAGGATAACAGTTGAACTTGACGAGGGAGGGCTCGCGTCCATCACAGTTGCCGACGATGGATGCGGCATGAGTGAAGAGGACCTGACCCTGGCTTTTGAACGTCATGCCACAAGCAAGATAAAATGCGCTTCTGATTTGAGCAGGATTGCCACACTCGGTTTCAGGGGTGAGGCGATACCGAGCATAGCGGCGGTTTCACATGTGGACTTTACTACCAGAACCGGCGATGCCCTTAGCGGGACCAGGGTGGAGGCTGTTGAAGGGACTATTATTAACAGGGCCGCCGCCGGGTGCCCGCCAGGTTCAACGGTAGTGGTAAGGGATTTGTTCTTTAATACTCCCGTGAGAAAAAAAACAATGAAGAGCCCCTCGATTGAAGGTTCTCTCTGTGGCGAAATTATTTCCCACATGGCCCTGGCCAGGCCTGATGTGAGTTTTGAATTGAAAAATAAAGCCAGGCGATCATTTTACTCGCCCGGCACTGGGGAACTGATTGACGCCATTATCGCTGTTTACGGCGTTAACCAGGCCCGGGAGATGATACCGGTCCAAAGCGCGGGAAACAATATTACTTTGGGAGGCTTCATAGGTAAACCTTCACTCAGCCGCAGCAGCAGGGACCATATTAATATTATTGTCAACGGTCGTTATGTCCACTGCCCCGCGGTGGCGGGAGCCGTTGAAGAGGCTTACCGCACTTTGCTGCCCCAGGGTAGAAAACCAGTAGTTGTATTAGGCCTTAAAATAGCGCCTGAACTGATAGATGTGAATGTCCACCCCTCGAAACTGGAAGTGCGCCTGCTGGAGGAAAAAGAAACCGTTCGGCAGGTTGCCCGGGTCCTGAGGGAAGCGCTGCTGGCGAAAACGGTCATACCTGCAAAGCTGTTTAACACGGGGAAAAGAAAACCCGGGCCGGATTTATATCAAAATTTGTTTGCCTCTGCCCATGAGAAGTTCATCAAAGAAGATACTGCCTCCAGTGACACGTGGGGCAGATATGGACTCCCTGAAATATACGAAAACCCCATAACAAAAAACCATGACAGTGAAAACACCGGAGAAGAGCCGTCGGAGTGTTCAGATGATGAAAAGGCACTGCCAGAATTAAGCGCTGTGGGCCAGATCGGACTAACCTATATCCTGGCGGAAGGGGAAGAAGGCCTTTTTATATTGGACCAGCACGCCGCCCACGAAAGAATCCTTTACGAGGACTACCTGGCGGTCAAAGGTGAAAGCCCGAGCCAGACCCTGTTGCTGCCTGTCACCCTGGAACTGGATTACCGGGAAGGAGCAATATTGACAGAACGCATTTTCTGGTTCAACCGCGCGGGCTTTGTTTTAGAATACTTTGGCGGTAATACTTTTTTAATCAGGGGTGTCCCGCCGGGTTTCGAGCCGGGCAGGGAAAAAGAATTCTTTTCCGACATGCTGGAATATTTTCGCGAGAGAGGCGCGGGCGCTTCCTTTGATGAATTTTTCAGCGCCCTGGCTTCGTCCATGGCCTGCAGAAACGCGGTTAAGGCCGGGGAAAAGCTGACAGTGTCGTCCATGAATGCTCTCGTCAGGCGCTTGTCCGGCACGGAAAATCCCTATACCTGCCCCCATGGCAGGCCCACCATCATCCACCTGTCTTTCGCGGAACTGGAAAAGAAGTTCAAGCGTTAGGCCCAGGTGTTGTTATATATCAAATGACAAGGTGAAGAAATATTGGCAGGATTCACGCAAAAAAAAGTTGATTCAAACTTGAGGTTTGCGGTTACAACATCCCTTCGCCCCGCACCCGGAGCGATTGAGAGCGCGAAACAGCTTGCCGGACAATTTAATGTGCCTTTTGTGGGAAGAAACGACCGCTCAGTAGAATATTTAACGGAGTTAAACTGTGCTGACGGGATGCTGGTAGTTTCGTCCAAAAGGATATCGTTTATAATGGGAGAACATGAGTTCTTTTTCCATCCGGGTCTTGCCGCGCTGCGTATAAAAGAGATAAATAATGGGAAAACTGACCAAATGATCAGCGCCATGTCTCTTAATCAGGGAGATACTGTCCTGGACTGCACCATGGGTTTGGGGGCAGACGCGATTGTCGCAAGCTATGTAACGGGAGCCGCCGGAAATGTGACCGGCCTGGAGAGTTCTCCGGTCATATCCGAACTGGTAAGGCGCGGTTTGCAGTGTTACCGGGATGAAGACCAAAAAATTGTGCAAGCCATGCGGCGTATAAAAATTATTAATATAAAACACAAGGAATACCTGGCGTCATTAAAAAAAGGCAGCTATGACATAGTCTATTTTGACCCTATGTTTCGCTCGCCCAGGCGCCGGTCGCCGGGAATAAACGCGGCCAGGATGCTTGCCAACCCTGACCCGCTGGACCCTGAAACGATAGAGTTGGCGTTTAACGCTGCCGCAAGGCGGGTGGTTATGAAGGAAAGACGGTCCAGCTCCGAATTTGAGCGTTTAGGTTTCAAACAAGTTATTGGCGGCAAGTATTCACCTGTGGCCTATGGCATCAAAGAGAGGCAAGGGGGGCCGCAGTGAAAGATATATTTAATAATGAGCCGCCGCTGGTGGTAATCTGCGGGCCGACCGCGACGGGTAAAAGCGACGCCGGGGTCCTTGTGGCGGAAAGACTTAACGGTGAGATAATTTCCGCCGACTCCATGCTGGTCTACCGCGGCATGGATATAGGGACGGCAAAGCCGTTCGCCTCGGAAATGCGCGGCATACCTCATCACCTTATCGACATTGTCGAACCGGATCAGGAATACAATGTCGCCCTGTTTCAGGAACAGGCCAGGGCTGCTATCGCGTATGTTATGAATAGAAAAAAACTGCCTGTCCTGGTGGGAGGTACGGGACTGTATATCGGGGCGGTTATTGACGAATATGATTTCAGCGGCGCCCGGGGCAGCGACCTGTACAGAAAAGAACTTTTTAAACAAGCGGAGGAATACGGCACATCAAAACTTCACGAACGCTTGAGCGAGATTGACCCCAGGACGGCTGCAAAGCTTCATCCGAATGACACCAGGAGAATTATACGGGCCCTTGAAGTATACAGATATACAGGAATGCCCATCTCAAGCTTTCATAAAGTAGAACAACACCGCAAGTCTGTTTACAAAAAACTGCTTATGTTTGGCTTAATCCTGGAAAGAGAAAAATTATATAAAGTGATCGAGCAGCGGGTAGACAAAATGATTCAAGCAGGGCTTGTGGAAGAAGTACAGGGACTTTTAAACAGGGGGTTTTCCCCGGAGTTGAGTTCCATGCGCGGGCTGGGTTACAAGGAGATTGTTGAATATTTGACAGGAAAGTCGTCACTGGCCCAGGCTGTAGATACTTTAAAGAGAAATACAAGGAGATTTGCCAAGCGTCAGATGACCTGGTTCAGGCGTGACAAAAGGATAAAATGGCTGAACCCGGAACAAGCAGATGTGCCCGGTGTGATTATTCATGAAATTACCACATTTATTGAAGGAGTATCTTAAGCTTTGTAGAAAGAATATAGATGATAAATTCCAACGGAGGGAGCCCTTGTTATGACGAAACCACAAATAAATTTGCAGGATGCTTTTTTGAATCAGGTCAGGAAGGAAAATATACCTGTCACCATATTCCTTGTTAACGGTTTTCAGCTGAAAGGGATGGTCAAGGGTTTTGATAACTTTACTGTGATCCTGGAGAGTGACGGGAAACAGTTAATGGTTTATAAACACGCTATTTCCACAATCAGTCCGCTGAGGCCTGTCAGCACGACGTTTTCTGAAACAAAGGGCTCTTAAGCAAAAGAAACGCGGCCCCTCATGTGAGGGGCTTACTTTTTTAGTCGTAAAAGCTCGTGCCAGGCGTATAATGGTAATGACTATGCCTGAGGCGAGGTGGCTGCATACCTGTGAAAATAAAAATCTGGAACGGTCAGGGCTCCACTAAAAGCACAGGACATAAAGCCGATAACAAATCATGGAAGATAAACAGAAATCAATTGAATAATTTTAAAACCGGACGTAACGGTGATGATCAGGTTAACAACAAAAATACCGGGGAAATACTTCTGGAACTAAACTCCCTGGTAGGGCTCCAGGGCGTAAAAAAACTGATCGAAGAGATTTATTCCTACATCGAGATACAGAAAATGAGACAGAAAGAGAAGCTGGTCTCCGAGCCCCTGGGGCTGCACATGATATTCAAGGGCAATCCCGGCACCGGAAAAACCACAGTGGCCAGAATATTGGGCAAGCTTTTCAAAGAAGTTGGTGTGCTTCCCAAAGGTCACCTAATCGAGGTGGAAAGGGCCGACCTGGTGGGGGAGTTTATCGGGCATACGGCCCAAAAGGCAAGAGACCAGATCAAAAGGGCCCTGGGTGGAATACTGTTTATTGATGAAGCGTACTCTCTGGCCAGGGGCGGAGATAAAGATTTCGGCAAAGAGGCAATAGACGCGCTGGTAAAAGGCATGGAAGATTACCGTGACAACCTGATCCTGATCCTGGCCGGCTACCAGGACGAGATGGACTGGTTTGTAGAAACGAACCCCGGCCTGCGCTCGCGTTTTCCAATACACATCACGTTTCCTGACTTCAGCAACAGGGAACTGCTGTCGATTGCCGATTTGATGCTGCAGCAGAGGCAGTACTATCTTTCAAACGGAGCCAGGGAAGAATTTCGCTTTGTTATAGAAAAAGAACACAAGCGGCATGAGCACAGCGGAAACGCCAGGCTTGTGCGAAACCTGATCGAAAGGGCGATCAGGCGACAGGCGGTAAGGCTCCTGCGCAGTGATAGCGAGCCAAGCCGTAATGAACTGATGGCAATTAACAGGGAAGACCTGGAGGGCGCCTCGGATTAAATTTAATTTATGGTTGCCGGGTTGTTTTATAACCCTTGTGAGGAGACAAATAATATATGAGTATCAACCTGGAGGCACTTGCAAAAGAAATTGAAGGAGAAGTTGAGCCGGAGTATCGCCTGATTGATGAGAGAGCTCTGGTTAACCATGCCAAGGTGCTGGCCGCATTTCATCATGCGAAGGTGAGCGACTTTCACCTGAAAAGTTCAACAGGCTATGGATATGGAGACAGCGGAAGGGAAACGCTGGAAAAAATATACGCGGAAGTATTCCGCGCGGAAAAGGCCCTGGTACGCGGACAGATTGTGTCGGGCACTCACGCTATAGCCCTTTGTCTGTATGGGGTGCTGCGGCCAGGCGACGAACTCTTATCTGTCCAGGGGGAACCCTATGACACACTGGGTGAAATGATCGGTCTCAGGGGTGAAGCGCAAGGTTCACTCAAGGACCTGGGCGTTGTCTACAAACAGGTCGATTACACCGGCGGAGGGGAGCTTGATTTTTCTGGCGTGGGACAAGCTTTAAGCCCCAAAACAAGGATGGTGATGCTGCAGCGCTCCGCGGGCTACCGCTGGAGTTCTTCACTGGGGATAGATAAAATAAAAGAAACCATAAAATTCATTAAAAGCAGAAAACCTGACACAGTTATATTTGTAGACAACTGTTACGGGGAATTTGTTGAACTCGAGGAACCCGTGGAAGCCGGCGCCGATCTGGTGGCGGGTTCTCTGATCAAGAATCCGGGCGGCGGGCTGGCGCCAACGGGCGGTTATGTCGCGGGAAAAGAAGAATATGTTGAAATGGCCGCCAACCGCTGGAGTGCACCGGGTATCGGGGCGGAGGTCGGCCCGTCCGGCGAATTCCAGAGACTCCTTTACCAGGGTTTGTTTCTGGCGCCCCATGTTGTCTCCGAAGCGCTTAAAGGCGCTGTATTCGCCGCCAGGTTTTTTGAAAAACTGGGATTCCAGGTTTTACCCGGGTACAGTGACAAAAGGAGCGATATAGTTCAGGCCATTATGCTGGGCACGCCGGAGCGGATGCTGGCCTTCTGCCGCGGTCTGCAAAAAGGGTCTCCGGTCGACTCGTACGTAATGCCCGAAGCAAACGGTATGCCTGGATACGGTGATCCGGTCGTTATGGCGGCAGGCACTTTTATTCAGGGAGCTTCACTGGAATTAAGCGCGGACGGCCCCATGCGGCCGCCATACGCCGTATACCTGCAGGGCGGGCTGACCAAGGAATATATCAAACTGGCGCTGCTATCAGCGGCACGAGAATTATTGCGCGTTAATTTTTAGAAAAATTAAAATTTAGAAGGTATTAGGAGATCCATGGCGAAAGATTTTTAAAAAGCCTTAAGGCGGTGGTGATCGCATGAACTTTAAACAGCTGGAGGCGTTTATCTGGGTAGCGGAACTACAGAGTTTTACAAAAGCATCCCGCCAGTTATATATGAGTCAGCCGGCGGTCAGCTTCCAAATTAAGGCGCTAGAAGAAGACTTACAGGTTTCTCTGTTTCAACGCGGCGACAAGAAGGTAATCTTAACGGAAGCTGGACGGCTTTTATATCCTGAAGCAAAACAGCTTGTCAGACATAATAACAGGATCAAGGCGGGCCTGGACGACCTCAAAGGGCTGAAAACCGGCCACCTGGTTATCGGAGCCAGCACGATACCGGGTGAGTACCTGCTGCCCATCTTGATCGGGGGGTTTAAGGAAAAATATCCCGGCATTAAAATAACCCTCAAGGTGGCTGGAAGCGGTCAGGTCGGGCGCTGGGTGCGGGAAAGGGAAATCGATTTCGGTATCACCGGGGCGCCTGTCGATTGGGAAGGTACTGAATGCATGTCCTGGCTCAAGGACAGGCTTGTCTTGATTGTACACCCTTCTCACCCGTGGGCGGAAATAAGCGAAGTAAAACTGGAAGACCTTAAAAATGATATATTTATATTACGTGAACGGGGGTCCGGCACACGCCGGACTTTGGAGCGGAAGTTTGCCGAACATAATATTTCCCTTGAAAAACTGCCCCACGGCATGGAATTGGGCAGCACCAGGTCGGTAATAACCGCGGTTGAAGCGAAATTGGGAATTAGCATAGTATCAAGGTACGCAGTGGCGGAGGCTTTAAGCCTGGGACGAGTTAAGACAGTCAGGCTGAGCGGCCTCGACCTGAGCCGTTACCTTTACCAGATCAGGCACAGCCAGGGTATGGGGGGATACGCCCTGGAGGCCTTCATGTCGTTTATCAACGATGAAGAAAACTGCCGGTGTTTTTTAACATAAATTATCATCCCAAACTTTTTTCGTTCTCAAAAAGAGTGTTTGTTATGCCTGAAATAAGCAAAAAATATATTAATTTGAGCACAAAGATAGCCGTCCTTTCTTTTGGAACGGTTATTCTTTCTATTTTTATAGGTGTTTTTGTGGTTGTCGAAAGGCTTTCCGATTTAATGGAAAATGAAATCGGGATGAGAGCGATGGCTATTGCCAGGACTCTCGCCCAGTTTGAAGAAATACAAAAGAACGTGGGAAATCCCGGCGGCAGCGACATTATACAGCCGATAGCGGAGCGCACCCGGCTGGCCACCGGGGTTGAATATGTTGTGGTCCTGGATATGGAAGGCACCCGTTACTCACACCCGGTGGAGGAAAGAATAGGAAATAAATTTACCGATACCGACCTCGGGCCAGCCCTGGCTAATAATGAATATATCTCAAAAGCCCAGGGAGTGCTGGGCCCGTCGGTAAGGGCATTTGTGCCGGTAAAGGTGGATGAGGGTACCAGGCAGGTGGGTGTGGTCTTAGTCGGTGTGCTCACGCCTACTAAAATTGATATTTTTAAATCAATACAGATTTCGCTGTATTACGCCATGGGAATAGGGATGATCATCGGACTGGCCGGATCGCTTTACCTGGCCAGGAGAATAAAAAGCGCAATGCTGAACATGGAGCCGGAGGAAATGGCCAGGCTCCTGGAAGAACGGGTCGCAGTTTTCCAGTCGATCAGCGAAGGAATCATCGCCATTGACTCCAACAGCAGGATTACTATTGTAAATGACGAGGCCATACGTATTATCGGCAGGAGCGGTGAAGGAATCATCGGAAAGTATATTGGCGATGTTATTCCCAACACCCTTATGCCCGAGGTGATAAACACAGGACAATCGCAATTAAACAGCGAGATGATTATTAATAATACCATAGTCCTGGCTAAAAGGGTGCCGATAAAATACGAGGGAGAAATTATCGGGGCGGTGGCAACCTTCCAGGATAAAACAGAAGTAAACAGGCTGGCCGAAGAACTGACAGGAGTAAAGTCTTTTGTTGAAGCTTTGCGGGTCCAGAACCATGAATACATGAATAAACTCCATACCATAGCAGGCCTGATCCAGCTGGAGAAAAGCCAGCAGGCTTTGGATTATATATTCGATATTACCGAGGAAGTGCAAGAGTTAACCAGGGTTATATCAAAGAATATCTTTGACCACAGTATTGCCGGACTGCTCCTGGGTAAATACGCCAGGGCCAAGGAACTCAGGGTCGACCTGGAGATAGACCGTGAATCAAACCTGGCAGAACTGCCGCCTTACCTGGAAACAGGCGACATGGTCGCAGTAATCGGCAACCTGATTGAAAACGCGCTGGACGCTGTGCGCCAGGCGAAACAGGAAAGGCGCAGGGTATACTTCGCCATTTTCGATAATCCCGGCGACTTAATCATAACAGTGCGTGACTGGGGCGGCGGCATACCGGAAGAAAAATGGGTGACGATTTTTAACCAGGGCTTTACTACCAAAGGCTCCGCGGACCGTGGAATCGGGCTGTATTTGGTAAAACAGTATGTTGAACTGGCCGGCGGAAGTGTAACTGTCAAAAATACAATTGAAGGCGGAGCGGAATTTAATATTATAATTCCTAAAAAAGACAAAGACCGGGAGGCGGAATTTTAGATGTCCATTGATGTGGTAATTGTTGAGGACGACCCAATGGTGGTAGAGGTAAACCGCGGTTTTGTAAGCGCCTTGCCGGGCTTCAGGGTGGCGGGCGTCGCCCGGACCGGGCGCGAAGCGGTGGATATGGTTAAGCAATTGAAACCGGATTTGGTGCTTCTGGATATCTACCTTCCGGACATGGACGGCGTCACTGCACTGCAGGAGATGAGGCGTCTCGATCTGCCTACCGACGTGATCGCGGTCACTGCCGCCCAGGACGCCAGGACGATACAGAATGTTTTTCGTTACGGCGCCATTGACTATGTCATTAAACCTTTTAAATTTTTACGCCTGAAGGCGGCTTTGAACAGTTACGAAAATTTGCACAACCGTTTTAAGCGCCAGACGAAGATGAACCAGGCGGAAGTTGACAGCCTTGCCAAAAGCCGCGGCCAGCAATTTGATG
>CAZPXL010000029.1:0-14428 GCA_964591005.1 uncultured Eubacteriales bacterium | reverse complement strand
AATAATTCCTTGGTGGGCCCGGTGACGACCACCCCGTAAACTTGTATACCGTTGTCTTTTATATACTGGTACCGCTGCTCGAGAAGCAGTTTTTGGGGATCGCCCTGGTAAATACGCCTGGCTGTTTTCTCATTTTCAACCAGGAATTTCATTGATTCAACAAAGTATTTTTCACGCACGGCGCTATCTTCATCGGAAACCGGAGAGTATTGGCTTAACATGTTCCGGGACAGTTCGGGCATGCCCCAGGCTCCGTCATTGGTAGACAGGGGTTCCCGGGGATCCCGGGATGTCCCCTCTGTCCCGGTGGTCAGGGCATACCAGGTGATTTCCAAATCAAATTCATCCAGCATGGCCTTAACCTGGTCTATGGAGTATGTCTGCCAAAAAGAAAGAGCTAATTCGGCCACAGTCCCCTCGGGCAATATGTCCAGGGCCTGCCAGGTATCTTCTGCCGCCGCGGCTATATAGCTGCCATTGTCATTCAGGTCCTTGATCTGGTCCGGATGGTAAAAGTAAAAATAGTGATGGTAGGAGCCGTCGGCCCACTGGCGCCGGGTCAGCACCGAAGAAAACAGCTGGTTTACATTAAGGTGCCCGATTACGATGCTTTCCCTGCCCAATTGTTTTTGCAGCGCGTAATTTCCCATGGCAACAAAATACGGCTTTATTTCCACACTGCTGTGCCCCCAGCCCGCACGGGAAAAAAAATTTGGATGGGGAGTGAAAGTCAGGGGCATGGTCACGTTGGGGAAGGTGAACTCCGTCAGGAGGGACGCCGTCTTTTGAGTCCGGTATAACCGGGAATTTTCTCCGCCCCAGTTGAAATACAGGCTGGACAAAAAACTGCCGGCAATACTCAAAACGGCCATGAGCAAAAGCAGGAAGACCGCCGTGCCGATGCGGTTTTTATACCTGGCCCGCACTAATATGCGGCGCTGTTTTTTTTCATCCAATCCGCAGCCCTTGGACCATTCTTCTTTAAGGACCTTACCGTCTTTTTCAGCGGCTGCCAGGCATTCATCCAGGACTTGCCGGCAGGCCGGGCAGCTCTCCAAATGTTCCTCAACGGCCTTTTCTTCCCCGGGTGAAATCTCCCCCTGCAGGTATTTTTGTTTTATTTGCTGGAATTCCTTACAGTTCATCTTCCATCACCTCTTTGATTTTCCTGCGGCCACGGAATAGTGTAACCTTTACATCGGTAAGACTGATATCCAGAATTTCCGATATCTCCTGGTAAGTAAAGCAGTGATAGTCCCGTAACACAATTACCTGGCGGGTTTTTTCCGGCAAAGAGCCAACCACCTTTAACCAGCTGTTAAAGCTTTCCTTTAACTGGTAATACCCCTCAGGGTCTTGTGCCTGTCCGGGATACATGCTTGCCAGTAAACCGGGATCTGTATTGACCTGCCTTTTCTCACGGCGATACCAGTCAACATAAGCGTTATAGGCGACACGGAACAACCAGGGACGCACTCTCTCCCCTTTATAACTTGCCAGGTGATCATAAGCCTTGATAAAGGTGTCCTGGACCAGGTCTTCAGCCGCCTGGGGGTGGCCGGAAAGACGAAGCAAGTATTTGTATAGGTCGTTCATGTTGTCCCGGTAAAGGTCGTCCAGAGTTTTCAACCTACTGCCCCCAACCCCGTCTTTCAATATAACAACGAATCATAAGAAGGAAAAGTTACACCTTATTTAATTTTACAACAAAAAAAGCGCTTCCG
This sequence comes from uncultured Eubacteriales bacterium, assembly GCA_964591005.1. GTDB lineage: Bacteria > Bacillota > Desulfotomaculia > Desulfotomaculales > Pelotomaculaceae > Syntrophopropionicum. Next base: position 12,704 of record CAZPXL010000029.1, on the reverse strand, counting down.
CGCTTTTTTCCAAGTCAGTATAAAGCTTCTCAAGTTCCGTGATACTAGGCGATATGTGGGTTATAAAAAGATTATATAATCAATAAGAAGAAATGCAGGACTAAGGAGTTATTTCTGCATTTTTCCTTTTTCCCCACGGCTTAAAGTAAGAAATTAATAATAAGGAGATTAGAATGGCAAAGCTAATCGCGATTCCGGTGAACAACAGCTGCCGGTTTTCCAGATAAGCCGGGTTCTGCAAGGGATGAACCAAACTTGAAAAAATACCGTGGAAGTTATCGTGGATCCGGATACGCATGTAATGCGCCCCGAAAGTAATAGCTGCAATGTTTCCAACCCATTTTGCAATAACCCAGTAAAATTTCGTAAGCCCCCAGTTTGTCCTTGCGGCAAGCCAGCTTCCTGTAAGCAGAGAGCCAAATGCGCCGGGAATTATCAAGAACCAGTCAAAGTACTGAATAAATAAATGTGCGCCATAGATAAGGCCGCCATCGGTGGTGTACATTGTTGAAATGGACAACAAAAGGGTGCCGAACATGACGCTGAAATAAACAATGACAAAGATAACATGCGCTATCAGCCAGCCGGTTTTCTGTTTTATGCTTAGTTTTTTAGAAAACCTTTTACCCGTTATTCCTATTATCCCAATCAGTACCAGAAGACCAAGAGGGATTATCATTATATCGACGAATAAACTCATTTTGTCATCACCCCTAATCCCGTTACCATATCATTCACCTTTTACTTATAAATTTTTCTGTTTATTCGACCTCCCGGAGCATTTTTTCCATTGCATAAATGCTTTGCTTCATCTCAGCCAGATCTTTTATTATTCTCTGTTGATCATTCGCTAACTTCTTTTGCGCTGAAACAGCTTCCTCGGCGAGCTTGCGATAAGCCTCGTCCCGGGCGATTTGCGCCGCGCTCATTGTTTTGTCCCGTACAATTTTTGTTCCTTGTGTTATCGCGGCAACAATTATTATCGTAAGCAGCGCCAGAATAACCAGCACAAAACCCATTCCGCCAATGCCGAAAACAACTTCTTGATTCATTTATTATCCCCCTTCCCATTCTTACTCTCCGGTTCAGCGCCGTCAGGTCTTTTAATACTCAACGTTTTTACCGCTTCAACGATGCTCTCCGGACTGAGTTGCAGTACAAATGGAGTAATTTCGTAGTAATTCATAGCCTTGCCGTCCTCCGACAACTCCATTTTGCTCGTCACCAGGCCGGCATTCTCCAGGCGTTTCAGGTGCATGTACAGCAACGGCCGGCTGATCATAACCTCACGGGCGAGCTGGCTCACATGGATCCGCCTGCCGGCAAGCAAAGCAATAATTCTTAACCGGTGCGGATTTGCCATTGCTTCAAGTATTTTAATTAATTCGTCACCCGAAGGAGACATTGGTTTTATAATGTTTTTATCATTGATCTCCTGCCCCCCCCTTTCAAAACTACCTTCTCATATTTTGCCCGAGTTTTTCTAGCCGACTGGCACTATTAAAATATTGGCTTTCTCCCGGGCTTGCCTATTAATAATTGACACCTGTAATAATTATATTACAGGTGTCAATTATGTCAAGTCTATATGTGTGCAGTGTCAAGCGTGTCAAGGGCGTGTCAAGGGGACGGGGTTGTTGACACGTTTTTATTAGGCAGGAAACCAGGTTTAATTTTGTATGCTTACCGTTTGCTTAACTGCTTCCGGGATATTTAATTGCTCCATCATAGATAATAAACACTATAAAAAAAAGAATCCAAATCCATTTTCAAGCATATGGAACACAAACACAAGGTTATCCCGGTTCCTCAACAGCGGTTATCCCCGGGCCAGCCATACTACAACATGGAAAACCCCCTGGATTTTAACCAGGTGGTGGATGAATTCTGTAAATAATATATTGTCAGTGATTTGTCTATGAGTACTTTTCATCATTGAGGTAAATCCATGAGCGGATTTAAAGAAAAGCACAAGATTATTCTATTAGTTTTGTTTATTATGCTCACGCTCCTTACAGCCGAATGCAAGCGGGAACATGATTCCGTCCCTGGGAGTATGCCGGAGCAAACAGCGCCTCACCGGCCAGTTGTTGGAGCGTTCTATGTCAACGGAAGGGGCGCGGATACTTCCTATGGATCACTTTACAGCAACAGGGACCTTATCAGCGAGGTATCGCCTCTCTGGTATTATGTCCGGGAAGACGGGAGCCTGAAGGAAGAGATAGACCATGAAGCTTTAAAGTCGGCGAGGGACAGCGGGGTTAATGTGATTCCCCTAGTGGCGTTCCCATCTAACAGAAGTAGCATTGTGTTGACTGAGGCCGGGTCAAGGGAAGCGGCCATTGCCAATATCGCCCGCGCGGTGAATGAAAACAGCTACGACGGGATCAACATGGATTTTGAACTTGTAAAGACACCGGGCAGGAACTACCAGGCTGAACGTGAAGGGCTTACACGTTTTACGGAGGGGCTCAGAGGAAAAATGGCCGCTTCAGGCCAGCGGCTGGATATTTGCGTCCTGCCTCCTGTGCAGCCGCCCGTGAACCTGGCGGAGATTTATGACCTGGCGGCGCTGTCCCGATTGGCGGACAGGCTGGTCCTTATGACATATGACTACAGGTATGACGGTACGAAAGCCGGGCCGGTCGCGCCCCTCCCGTGGGTGGAGGCTAATATTAGGGCGACCCTGCTGCTGGAGGTTCCCGCAGAAAAAATATCCCTGGGGATCGCGTCTTACGGTTATGACTGGCTTTCCGGCGGTACCAGGGCGAATGTCGTGACAGCCCGGGAAGTTATGCAAAAAACCGGGCAGGGTGGTTACACGGCGGGGTGGGACGACCCAAGCCAAACACCTTTTGTGAAATACAGGGACTCCCAGGGCAGGGAAAGGGAAATATGGTTTGAAAACAACGCCGCCGCCGGACATAAAATGGAGCTGATTAATAGGTACAGGTTGGCCGGGTTTTCTGTCTGGAGGCTGGGGTATGAAGACGCTCAATTTTGGCAGACTGTTAGGGAATCCTTTTTGCAGTGAAACAGGCGTGCAAATTGTAATCCACACTGAAAATATCAAACAAAGTTAGCCTTTCTTACCTGTGCTTTGAAAGGTGAGTGTTATTGAAAAAGTTATGGTTCTGGGTCAAAAAGTTAAAGTCGGAAATAATTTTACTGTATTTTGCAGTAAAAGATCCCCGTGTCCCACGCCAGGCAAAATTATTAACATTGCTGCTGGTAGCTTATATTATAAGCTCCATCGACATCATTCCCGAATTTGTTCTCCCGGGACTTGGCTACATCGACGATATAGTCCTCATCCCTTTTGCAGCCGGACTTATACAAAAAATGATCCCGGAGACCGTTGTTTCAGATATGAATTTGAAAGCCGAAAATTTGATGCGGAAAACTAGAAGTTGGATTACCGCCGTGTTAGTGTTCGCGGGAATATTATTAGCGCTGCTGCTTGCTTCGTGGCTTCTGTCCGTGTCAAGGGGACGGTTCTCTTGACACGTTTTTAAAGGCTGTTTGAAGGTAATAGTAGAATTAAAAAGAACGTTCCAGGAAGTCCAATAAGTAAATATGTTAAGCCTGACCCCATAGACATAAACTACTGGCCGCCGGCCGCACCGCTGAAAGTGCAGGCCAGGTGCTCCAGCTCCTGCCGCACCTCTTCCCTGCCCATCCGTTCCACATTAAAATCGCAGTTGATCCTGCCGTCCACGATCTCTATTACCCGGTCCGAGCCGGCGGCGATATCGCGGTCGTGGGTGACCATCACCAGGTTCGTTTTGTCTTCCCTGACCATTTCCCTTAAAAGCTCCATAACCATGCCGCTGGTTTTGCTGTCCAGGTTTCCGGTCGGCTCGTCGGCAAATATTATTTTCGGCTGGTTGATCAGCGAGCGGGCAATGGCCACTCTCTGCTGCTGCCCCCCGGACAACTGGTTCGGGTATTTGCCGCCGTACTGTTCAATTCCTATCCGCTCCATCAGGTACATGGCCCGGCCGACAACCTCTTTGGGCGGCCTGCCTTTACTGATCCAGTAAGGGATCAGGACGTTTTCAAGAGCCGTAAACTCGGGAAGCAAATAATGAAACTGAAATATGAAGCCGATTTTTTCGTTTCGGCTGGCGGCCAGCTCGTCTTTGCTCAGCCCGGAAATGTCCTGGCCGTCCAAAATGATCTTACCGCTGGTCGGCGCCTCCAGCAGGCCGATAATATTTAACAGGGTGCTCTTACCCGATCCGGAAGGCCCGATAAAAGCTGTAAACTGGCCGCTCTTGATGGTAAGGTCGATGTCGAACAGCACCTGGACAACTACTTGATCACCGTAGGACTTGTTGATTTTATCCAGAACGATAATATCATCCATTTCTGATAACCTCCATCGGGTTCAGTCCGGCTGCCCGGCGGGCCGGCACGAGAGCGGCCACGGAGGCCGAAGCGGCAGCCAGAACCGCGGGCAAAAGGATGTTTGTCAGCGTTATTTTTAATTCATAGGTCGGGCCGCCGCTGCTTTTTGTCCCGAACATGAACAGTTCGGTCATGCCGAGCCCCAGCAGGATGCCTGCCAGCGCCCCGGCAAAGCCCATGGAAAAACCCTGGATGATAAAAATGCGGGCGGCGCTTTTGTCATTCGTGCCCATTGCTTTCAAAATGCCTAACTGGCGGGATTTTTGAATGGCGATAATGGCCAGGACGCTGGCAATGCCCAGTGTAATGCTAAGCAAAACAAAAAACTGAATCATGACGGAAGAGGTATCCTGCGCTTTCAGGCCGCTCAGCAGTTCTTTGTTCCTTTCCTGCCAGGACTCCACCTTTACCTGGCTGAAACTTCCTCTGAGCTCTTTAGCCAGGCCGTCCGCCGCAAACACGTCATGCACCTGGATTTCTATGGCCGAGATCCCGGTGATGTCCAAAAAGGTACGCGCCCTGTCCAGGGACATCACCACCATATTGTTGGCCGCCGACGATCCCAGGTCAAATATACCCTGGATAATAAAATAATCGCCCGTTCCCTTTTGATTTCTCAGATAAAAAGTATCTCCCGCCTGCAGGCCAGATTTTTCAGAAGAGGCCACGCCGATCAGGACGTTGTTCCCGCCCGGCCGGAGGTCCCCGTTGACAAGATTATTTTTAAACTTGTAAATCACATCGGCCTCGGGCAGTGTTATTCCTTTGATTATAACCGGGAAAGACGACCTCCCTTTTTCTATGTAGCCATTGCCGTTAACCATCGGGGCTGCCACAGCTATTTCTTTCATTCCGTCCAGGTAATCTCCGTAGCGCTGCCACGACAATATTTCACTTTCCTCGGTTTTCAGCGGCTTTTGATAGTCGTCTATGGCGCCCCCGCCTATACCCAGGGGCCGCGGGGCAGATAAAGGCGGCGCTATGGTAATATGCGGGGAGGAGCCGATAGTGCGCTGAATGAGGTTTCTCTGCAGCCCGTCCATCAGTGATATTAAAAAAACCTGCACGGCCACCCCTACTGCAATGCCGAGGATAATCAGCACCGTCTGTGACCTGCCGTTCACGAGAAACCTGTAGGCGATCATAAATTCGTAGGTGTTAAACTTCATCGGGCTGGACCTCCCGGCCAAGGTGCACCTTATGTCCGCCTGGTTTCATTGCCGGAGACAGCACCACAGTTCCTTCCGGGAGGTTTTCGGCAATAATCCAGCGCTCGCCCACGCTTATGTATGTGACCGGTGTTTTTACAGCCTTACCATCTTTTAAGACCCACACAAACGCCTCATTTTCCGTAAAATCTACAAATTGCTTGGGTAGCGCCAAAACCTGCCTGTTGGGCTCCGACAAAAGCTCGACGCTCGCGGCCATGCCGTGTCTTATAAAAGGTTTCGCTTCTTTTATCTCCAACCTCAAAAGGCAGGTCCCTTTTTGTTCGTCAACCTGTGGTGATATATAAAGCAGCTCCGCCTCAAGCTTCTCCCGGGGATAGGCGTCAAGGGCCACTAAAGCAGCCTGCCCCGGCTCTAAATGAGAAAGTTCTTTTTGGTCCACTTCCGCTTCAACGACCCAGCTTTGCTGCCGCAGCACGGTTAAGAGCGCCGCCCCGGCCGACACCTGCTGGCCGTGATAGAAATTCACCTTACTGACCGTCCCCGTAACCGGAGATACTATCTTCTTATCTTCCACCGCCTTTTGCGCTAACTTTAACTGGGCCTCATAATAGGAAACCTGGGCTTCTATCTCGGCCGCGCCGCTTCCCCCCGCCAGGGAGTTCCGGGTAAGGACGGCCTGGTTATATTGAGAAAGGAGCAATTGATAATTGTTGGCGGCTTTTTCAAATTCCACCGCCGGCACGGCGCCCTGCTCAAAAAGCGTTTTCATGCGGTCCAGCTCTTTTTCCGCTTCTTCAAGCTTCACCCTGTCCTGGCGCATTTGCTCTTCCTGCCTGGGCAAAGCCTCTTCTGCAATATTTCTTTGCTTGCTCCGCATCAGGTTAAGGTCGCTCAAAGCCAGCTGCACACTCTGCCTGTCCTGGTAGTCATCCATCTGGATCAGCAGTTGGCCTTCCCGGACCAGTTCCCCTTCACGGCAGTTAACAGTGGATATTTTACCGGAGGAAACAGCTGTAATCTCGTACGGCTGGGGAAAGCCGACCCTGCCGCTGGCCAGCACGGTCTGGTTGATGTCAAGGGGCTTTAACCTGTAGTAATCAACTGTGTTTTTTTTCAGGTAAGTACTCCACGTACCGTACAAAACAATAACCAGCGCCAAAAAGCCCGCCAGTATTTTTACCCGGCCAATCTTCTTTTTTTCCGCCACATTTTGAAGCCTCCTTCCAACCAATTAATCAACTAAAGTTAATAAGCGGCCTGATGTTAACAAATGTTCAGGGTTTACAGTTCACCGTCCCCAATGGTTTCCAAACAAGGGGTCGTTTCTTTTTGCTTCCCTTTATGCTTCCTGCCTTTTATCTTCTATTTGAATATAAATTATAACCCACGGCAATAACCAATAAAACAATGCAGGCGATCACAGTGATAATTACTGCCGGATACTGGCTGGAAAAGCCGCTGGCCGATGTGTGTTTAATTAAAATGCCGGCGTAAGCCCAAATAAAAACTAATCCATAAGCGGTATCTTTGTTCTTTATTATTGTCAAGATCCCGATAACCGCACCGATTGAAATAAAAATTACCGCCCATGCCGGTTCGGTTATTCCCAATCCATACCACCCCAGGCTGACAAGGAGCACAACAGCGTTGGCAATCGCCGCCACAGTGATCCATCCAAAGTAAACGCTGAAGGGAAGCCTGATAAAAATCTTCTCTTTTGTTGACAGCCATTCATTGTTTATGTGCTTATTAATAAAAATCAGGCAAACGAGGATCACAGCCATAAGCAGCATTGATACAGGAATAAGGTGATAGTGCCATGAAAAAATCCATCCCGCATTGGCAATGGACGAAATTGAAAAGTAAATACCGGTATTCTCCAATAAATAAGCTTTGGCAGCAACTATATCATTTTGAAAAAAACCAAGCTGATATAGCGTATAGCATGCCAGCAAGAGGTAAATCAAACCCCAAATCGCGAATGTTATGCCTGCCGGCGCAAAAAGATTGGGGTATGAGTCTGAGACCTGGCCTGTGGTCACACCATTTATCGGAAGAATATTAGCCAGCACGTTGACCGTAATCATGGCCAGGAAAGTCGCTGCCACAATAATTTTTATAGATGTCTTTGTTCTCTTCACAGGAATTTATCTCACTCCTTTGCTGCTATAAATTTTGGTACTGGGTCAAAGCAGCCAGTCGTTCCCTGGCGCAGGGCAACAAGCTGTCTTCCCAGGCTGCATGTCCTGCCCTCACATACATCGCAATAAGAAAAACGGGGGGCCATGCTATATACTTATTATAACAGCTACAGGTAAACAAAGGGACTCTTTTACTTCTACTCCCATACCTGACTGGCCTTCTGTCATAAAACCAGCAGATAAGCCTGACATTGAGGTATATACCGAGGGGGATACGCAATCACCAACATACAAATCCCAGGTGTGGCTGCCCGTGCTGAAGAAGCCCGTACCCGGCAAAAAATTAATATTTGCGTGAGGGAGCAAATTCCCCAGACGTCTCGCATTGTCAATAGAACAGCAGCCTTCCCTTCCTGAGACTTAAAAGCAAGTTTTGTTTGCATTGTGTTTACCTTAACCTTATACAAAGTTTATCAGCCAGTTCTCTGCTTCCTCAGTGCTGTTAAATACCCTGAAGTCCTTTCCCTTATTGGCTTCGGCGAGAAATTCCTTAAATTTGCCGGCAAACTTCATTTCACCTTGTAAGACAACCGCGGTCCGGACCCGGTAGTTTATGAATTTTTGCAGGATCATGCCGGCTATACCCGTTTTAAGTTTAAAAAACTCCTCAGCAAGCGCTTCCGCGTGGATCATCAAGAGGTTGGTGTCATGCTCGCCGCAGGCGGCAATAAGGTCCAGGGCGTCCTGCTCGGTATGGACCGGTTTTTCCGCAGAAAGGCATTCCATATATTTCTTTGTGTTTTTTTCTACGACTTTACAATTCATTTTGTTGGTCTCCTCTCCGCGAACACTATGGATTTCCGCACGTAATTTTTTGAGCCAGTTCAGTTCATTTTCGTAGGCCGAGATGATGTTTTCATAGATCATATCCCACAAGTATACTTCCCGCGCGCTCCTGGCGGGGGAGAACAAACCCCTGCGCTGTTTTTCTTTTTGCATCAATATTTGTGCTTTGAGTTCATTTTCATATCCTGCCAGCATGGCGTCCAGTTCGCCCTCATTCAGTTGATCCGCCCAGGCCAGCTGGATCAGGAATGTTTTCTTAAATTCAGGCGGTTCGGGAGCAGAAAGCACCCAATCCCTCAACTCATCCAGTCCCTCTTCAGTGATAGTATAGATTTTTTTGGAGGGAGAGCTTTCCTGGTGCCGGACCTCATGGGTAACGAAACCTTCGTCCAGGATTTCCACCAGCGCCTTGTAGATTTGATTGTTGTTGCCGGACCAGGGCATGAACGGCGACTCCTGGATTATTTTTTTTAAATCATATCCAGTGACCGACCTGCAGCTCAGGATCCCTAAAATGGCATGGTTAATAGACATGGCGGCCTCCTATAGCTTTAACATATGTTAATAGTAACATATGTTAATTTTCCTGGCAATAGCTGAATTAATGAAAAGTGAGATATCGTCTAAAGATCAGGTCCTTGCTTTTATCCCCTATCACCGATAGTCCCGCATACCCGTAGTCTTTGTCTTGATTTCATAGAAAACACTGGTAATATATAAACCAGAGAACCTAAATTGATTCCCTGGTTTATAAATTATAAGGATTACTTTTTACTCTTTCCCGAACAAAAGGAGACAAAAAGAACGTCCCCTTGTCTCCCTTAAAACCCGGCAAGTTCAGCCGTTCCAGGTCTGGTGAAAAGCGTTTCGCTGTCGCCATACTCCGCCAGTTTGCCGTTTACAATAAACATCAGCTTGTCGCAGGCCTTTTGGGCGAAACCCATTTCGTGGGTGACGAGGATGATGTTCAATCCATCGCTTCTAAGCTCATTGATTAAATCGAGGACTTCATTGGTGAGCTCCGGGTCCAGGGCGCTGGTCGGTTCGTCAAGCAAAAGCAGCTTTGGCTTGACCGCGACAGCCCTGGCGATAGCGACTCTCTGCTGCTGGCCGCCGGACAGCTCATGGGGAATTAAACAATTGCTCGGTGTACATTTATAAGCTTCTTCCTCATGTATTTTCTTGACCTGGTAGAAAAGATGAAGGTGATACCTGGAATTTGAGTCCACCCATTTGGTCCACTATGTAATCCCGCCCGGCCAGGGTATCGTCGTTATGCCTTCCTAAAACCGCCCCGGACGGGTTATCATTGATATTGCGCACCACGGAGGCAGAGTAATCGCCGCAGGTACGCCGTATGAGATAATGGCCGATAAAGATTCTGTGACAGGCAAATTTTTATATATATGAGATCAAATTACTCTCTACTCTCTTTTAAGAGAATTGTGAGGGCCACCATGTTTTTCAAGTTTTACCGGGCAGATAACACCATTTCCTTTTCTGCCTGATTCCAAACATGCATTATCCGACTTGCATAATGCCTTGCCATGGTCACCCGATGCCCACCGGTTGATAAGGCCTGGTTCCATAATTAAGGGCCTGCTCAAAGATATATAATCCGCCTCTCCGTTCCTTACAAGCTCTTCAGCCAGCTCATAGGAACGTATTCCCCCGACCAGAATAAGCGGAATATGTATTTCACGTTTAAAGGCACGGACTTCGTTTCTAAAATAGGCTTCTTTTTCTATCGAATTAATCCCTGTCCTGCTGGGTTCCAGCTTGCCAGTCCTGATCACACCACCGCTCAATTCAATAGCATCAACACCTGCGTCGGCCAGCTTGTGCGCAACCTGAAGGGAATCGTCCAGATTTAAACCATTTTCAATAAAGTCCTGACAGTTGAGTTTTACCAGGATAGGATAGTCATATCCAACGGTTCTTCGCATTGCTTGGATTATATCCATATGTATTCTGGAACGGTTATCTATGCTGCCGCCGTATTCATCCCGGCGCTGATTAAAGGCGGGAGAGAGGAACTGGCTTAAGAGATAACCATGGGCCGAGTGAACCTGAACACCGTCAAAACCTGCGGCATTAGCCCTTCCAGCAGCTTCAGCATAAGCCACAACCAGATCTCGTATATCCTCAATCGTCAACTCCCAGATGGAGGTATTAGACAAATCTTCCGTAAGAGAAACCACAAGGGCTGGCTGCCCGGTCAATTGTCCCGGGGCAAATCTTCCCGCATGCGCTAACTGCATTATAATCTTGCCGCCTGCGGCGTGGACCGCCTCTGTCATTTCTTTGAGACCGGGAATCAGGTTGTCACTGTATGCGCCTAACTGATTGGGACCCGCTTGTCCCTCTCTTCGAACATAGGCATGACCAGTAATAATCAGTCCTACTCCACCCCTGGCAAGTGCCACTGTCGACTCGATTAATGCCGGGGTAACGGCTCCATCAAAACTTGCTAACGCCTCCCATGTTGCGGACCTTATAAAACGGTTGGAAAGCTCCAGGTGATTTATGGTTGTTAGGTCAAATAGGGTCTTCATTGGATTTCACCTCTGTTTTATTCTTTTAAAATGGATGAACGGATGAACAGCGGAGACCAGCTATCCGCATTATTAATATTTCACTTCAATATAAGACCCCCTAAATACAAGGGGGTCGTAAAATATTTACTCATATTTCCCTATATTTAGAATCCGGATCACTAAATGAAGTAATGGTCGGACCCGGATTCTTTCCCTGATTTAATTATAACAAAAGTTTGATAGAGAAAACAGGCTTATAATTTTGTGCCCTGCTGCTAAAATATAATAATCATAAACTATCGCTAATCTTTGATGCTGGATCTTATGATAATCAGGTTTATAGGAGGAATACAATGGACCCTAAAGAATGCTATAATACCTTATTAGCACAGAAGCTAATTGAAGAATTGAAAAAACGTAATATGGAAGGATTTTATTGTGAGACAAAGGAAGAAGCCCTAAAAAAAGCCCTCGAAATGATCCCCAAAGACAGTGTGGTTTCTTGTGGAGGTTCTGCAACCCTCCAAGAAATTGGTCTGCAGGCCGCATTAAAAAAAGGTGGGTACAATTTTTTAGATCCCAATGAACCCCAGGGCGCTGCAGCAAAGGATAAAGTTGCGCACCAGGCTTTGAGCGCTGATTACTATTTAATGAGTTCTAACGCTATATCTGCTGCAGGCGAGCTTGTAAATATAGACGGATATGGCAACAGGGTAGCTTCACTAATCTTTGGACCGAAGCATGTAATAGTAATAGCAGGGCTGAACAAAGTTGCGCCGAATTTGGATGCTGCTATTCTCCGCGTAAAAAAATATGCCGCATCAATTACCTTGCTGATATTTAAACAGGACTACTCTTCCTTTGATGAACTTTCCAAAGCAGCTGAAAGTGCATGCAGCCAGCTTGTAATTACAGGTATGTCCATGACTAAAGGCCGAATTAAAGTGATACTTGTTGGAGAAAGTTTGGGTTTTTAGCTTTGAGCAGTGCAATAAAATAAAAGGACGTCCCCATGTTTCCTTCATGAGTTCCCATAGCCAAAAAAAGACTCCTTCAGCCGCTGCGGCTGAAGGAGTCTTGGTTCATTACAGGCCCGGTTACTGCAAGGCATTGTTGATGACTGTCATGGCTTCCGCCTTGGTAGCATTGGCCTGAGGCCGGAAGGTGTTGTCCTGATAGCCGTTCATCAGCTGGTTGTTGACAGCGCTGACAACCCAGCCGTAAGCCCAGGCGGAGACATCGGGGCTGTCGGCGTAGTTGAGTTGCCCGCCTGCGGCCTGCAGTTTGGAGCCCTTGACGATCATTATGGCCATTTGCTCACGGGTAATCAGGTCATCGGGGCCAAACTGCTGCTGGCTGTAACCTTCAAAGATGCCGGCGGCATAAATGGCAGCAATGTAATCCTTGGCCCAGTGCCCGGCAGTGTCCTCAAATAACAGGGGTCAGGCTTGAATTATTGTAATACTGAATACCTCATTATTTGTTATATATCCTGTGCAGGAACACCGCTGCCTCCGCCCTGGTGGTATTGCCCAGGGGATTGATCCTGTCGCCGCTGCCAACGATCAATCCTTCCTTGACAACAGAGGCAACACCGT
>CAZPXL010000028.1:0-15182 GCA_964591005.1 uncultured Eubacteriales bacterium | reverse complement strand
TTCAAATCATCGTAAATAATAAGTTCCGGTTTTTCATAGCTGTCTTTAGCCATACGACAACCCCCTTAATAATTTACCTTAGTAAAAATTATAATATATTCTAATAATTTATTGTATATCCAGTTAAAAATTTTGTAAATCAAATATTTATAAATTTATGATATCAAATAAAAGTTTAAGAAATGCTTGTGCGTAATGTACTTTGTTTTTTATAATTAGTTCAAACACTCGGAGGTAATTATTCATGGGAAAGGTACCGGTGAGAAATAAAAATATAATTTGGCGTGAAGTCAAAGGTGAGGCGGTCCTGTTAGATCCGCAGGAAGGGCGATATTTCGGCTTGACCAAGGTGGCCTGCTCCTTTTGGGACAAGGTGGACGGGGAAAGGACTACCGAAGAAATTATTGACTTATTGACGGAAGAGTATGAAGTGGAAAAAGGTGTTTTGACCAGAGATATAAATGAACTGATCGACAGCCTGGAAAGCAGAAAACTGCTGTCCATTCAGGTAAATTGAGTTAATACTTCAGGCGGTGTGGAACATGTGCGCTCTAGCCTACAGGGGCTACCGTTTCCCAAAGGATGCCGGGCTTCTAACGGGGCTTTTTTTTCTGCTGGCCTATTATTCAGTGATGATAAATTTCATGCCCGTTCCCCGAATTCTGAGCGGGCTTTCGGAAATTAAAAAAGACGGAAGAAAAATAACAGCGGCAGACATGATGATGCTGGACAAAATGTGGCGGGGATGCGGCTTCTTCCTTAAAAAGGTTTTCCATACGGACAAGCCCTGCCTGAGAAGGACCCTGGTGCTGTACCGCTGGTGCCGCGGCCAGGGGCTGGAAGCGAGGGCGGTAATTGGTGTTTGTAAGGAAGACGGGGGTATTAAAGGGCACAGCTGGCTCTTGATAGAAGGAAAACCTTTTAACGAGGAGCCGGCCGATCTGGAAAAATATATGCCGATGCTGGAAGGTTGAGCTAAATGTCCGAAAAGAAAACCAACAGTAGATTTTATGATTTTCTTGGAGTTGTTATAGAAATTTGCGCCAACAGTGACGCATGGGCCGAGTCTGCGGAAAGTTACCTGTGTATGTCCCACTGCAGCCGTCCCGCACAACCAGGCATAAAGCTGGTTTTATCAGAAGTCGCCACTGCCGCCGCCCTCAGTGCGATCCCCCTGCCCGGCGAGGAATATTTGGTTGAAGAGGGCAATCTGCTTCTCAATCGGCCGGTGCCATTTAAAATATTTGCTGCCGGCCACAGGCGGTGGGCGGACTATGAGGGTTACGGCAGGGTTTGCATTGATTATGCCAGGGGCGAGTCCTCAGCCTGCAGGGTGAGGGACAGCGGCATACACCCCGTTTATGACAGTATTGTACTGGTCTCTAATGTGTTAACCAGCTTGTTGGTGAAGGCTGGTTTTTACTCTGTTCATGCCTCTTGTATAAGCGTTGGCGGCACAGGGGTTTTATTTACCGGACAGAGCGGACGGGGCAAGTCAACCGCGGCTTATGCCATGCTGCGCCAGGGCTGTCCCATAATATCAGACGACAGAGCCCTCATATATAAGGCGCGGGAGTCTTACCTGGGGGCTGCCATAACCGATGTTTTCAAGCTTCGCCGGCAGGCTGTGGAGAACTTCTTCCCGGAACTGGCCCGGGAGCGCCCGCTGGATGTGCTGGACGGCGAGTATTATTACAAGGTGGGACAGGCCGGGAGCTTTTTCCGGTTTAAAGTGTCAACCCCTGTAAGTATGGTTATGATCCTTGAACAAACGGGAAAACCGGAAAGCCACATCACAAAAATCAATCCCGCGCGGGTGGTCGGCGAGCTCTTTCCGGTGACTCTAAGCACGGCCGATCCATATAACACCGGCCGCAAGTTTAACTATCTAATGGATTTCCTCAATGTGGTTGACTGCTACCAGGTTTCCTTCGGCACCAGCATGGAGAAATTTGCACATGCCGTTGAGAAACTGGCAAGGGGGTAGGCGCCTGTTATTAGTATTTTAAAAAGAGTCAAGAGAAAGCTTTTCAGGCCAAAGGTCCTGAGAGAGATGGTCCTGTGCGGGGAAAAGGCCCCAAGAACAAAAGCGTCCATAAATATGAAAGGTCGTCCCCTGGTGTTCCTGGGCAGCGGTGAAGAGCCGGGTGAAATATTCAGCAGGATAAACAGTGTCTGGGACGCCCATTTTTCACATTTGTTCAAACCCGGGGCGCGGGTCCTGATAAAAATAAACCTTAACACCAGCGACCCGTACCCTGCTTCGACCTGTCCCTCCATGCTCGCCGCGCTGATCGGGTTTCTCCATGAAAGAGGGTTCAGCAGCATTGTGGTTGGAGACTGCTCGTCTGTCAGTGCTTTGCCCACAAGAAAGGTGGCGCGGCAGGCGGGTATTTTGGAGGCTTTGCCAGGAAGCGTAAAAATGGTGTATTTCGACGAGGAGCCCTGGGTAAAGGTCCGCGTGGAAGGGCAATTTTTGCAGGAAGTAACGGTCCCCAGAGCGATATATGAAGCTGACAGGATTATATATCTGGCCAACCTGAAAACCCACCATATTTCGGATTTTACTTTTGGCCTCAAGCTGGCGGTAGGGTTTATGCATCCCCTGGAGAGATATCCCCTGCACCGGGGCGAACACCTGAAACAAAAAATACCGGAAATAAGCCTGGCCGTGCAGCCTGATTTAACGCTTATCGACGGGAGGACCGCCTTTATTACGGGCGGGCCGCATATGGGCAGGGCTGAAAAAGCCGGCGTTTTCATCATGGGTTCGGAACAACTGCCGGTTGACGTGGAAGCTTACCGGCAGCTGTACTTGTTGAAAAAGCGCCACGGCTGCCTGGAGCATTTTAAAGAAGATCCATTTGAGATGCCGCAGCTGGAACATGCCCGCCAATGCCTTCCTGGGGGCAAAGCCTGGGCAGGATATGAATGTGTAAAGATCTGACATAAGCGTTGTTATAGCGATTTGCCGCACATTCCGGGGAGATGTCTGCCGGACAAATTATAGACAAAGAACTGGGGGCTTACTCAATTTGAAGGTTTTGCTTATTTCCCCTCTGACCGTCCAAAAAAAAGCGCCGGAACCTGTGTGGGTGCCGCTGGGGCTGCCTTTTATCGCCGCTCTGCTGGAGCGGCAAGGCCATACCGTATCGATTTTTGACCGGTTTGCCGTCCAGTCTCTTGCAGGCCCGTCAAAAGACAGGGTTAACGCAGCCATGCTGGATCATATAAAAAATTTCAAGCCTGATCTGATTGGTTTTAATACCGTCTCCCCCCTTATTTACGATACCGTGGAGTGCGCAGCCCTGGTCCGCAAATATTTCCAGGGGCCTGTTATTGCCGGCGGGCACCATACCACTGCCATGCCTGAGCTAACCCTGAAAAAAATTCCCGGAATCGACGCTGTTGTAAGCGGAGAAGGAGAATTGGCCGCGCTGAAGCTGGCCGCCGGGGAGGAGCCCTCATCAATACCAGGCCTGTGGTGGAGAGATGGCGGCAGAATTATGCATTCCTCAGCCCCCGCGCAGCTTGGGAACCTTGACGATCTGCCTTTCCCCAACCTGGACTTGCTGGATATGAAATTTTACACGAGGCCGGGTACCATTGCCATCAGGGGGCACTACCTTTCAACGGTCACCATGCTCACCTCCCGCGGCTGCAACCGCAGGTGCGAATTTTGCGCGGAGTCGATGACTTTCGGCAAGGGCGTCAGGTTTCACAGCCCCGGTTACGTTATCGAATGGGTCAAAAAAATGATAAAGGATTATAGCCCGGAGGGGATTTATTTTTGTGACAACAACTTTTTAATTAACAGGGGCAGAACCGTGGAGATCTGTGAAAGGCTGATTAAAGAGGGCCTCAATAAACAGGTGCAATGGTCGGCCCAGGTCAGGGCAGATAACATAGACGAAGAGATCCTGTCCCTATTAAAGAGAGCCGGGTGCGTTAAGGTTGAGGTGGGCGTTGAATCTTCCCTGCAGGCGCAGCTTGATGCTGTTGATAAGAAAACGACCGTACAGGCAAATGAAAGGGCCGTCAGGTTGTGCAGGAAACATGGCGTCAAAATCCATGCCTATATGATTACCGGGTTTGAGGGCGAAAAGGTTGCCGATCTGGAAGAAAATCTGCGCTGGCTGAAGAGGGTCAAGCCCGATACATTTTCCTGGAGCAATCTCAGCATTCACCCCGGAACCGTTCTTTATGAAAAGAAGGGGAACTGTTTCTTCGAAAACAACGAGTGGAACCGGGAAAACATCACAGATTACTATGCGCGCTCCCTGTCCGACATACCCCCGGCTGAACGAACAGGCTGGATCACCAGCAAATACAACCCATATTTAAAACTGCGCAACCGCTTGAATATTATCAAGGTCAACCCGCCGCGCAAGCTGTTTTCCCTCGCTGCGAGGAGGGCCGCGGGTATTTTAAAACCAGCAGATTGATAACAGCCCGGTAAAAGAGAGCAGAAAATATCTATTTTATTTTATTGAAAGGGGATTTTACTGTGCTCAAATGGTCTGACGCAGACCTTTTCATATATGAATTTATCAAGTGCCTTTTTGGCAGCGGCGACACGGATTATCTTTACGGGCTACTTTCCAGGTGTGACTGGGGCCAAATTGCACACAGGGCCGCTCAGCTGGAAGTATGCGCTTTTTTTTATGATCAGGCGAAGTCAGGGAAAGCGCCGCTGGAACTGCCGCCCCAGGTATTGAAGAAATGGAAGTTTGAGGCCAACCGCAACGCCCTGCTGAACATGATGTATGAAGAGGAAGGCGGAAAAATTGTCAGGGAACTTAGCGGGCGGGGGATGGCCTGCGTGCTGCTCAAGGGCCTGGCATGCATGGAGCAGGTGTATGGCAACAAGTGGGTCAGGCCTGTGGGGGACCTCGACATTTTAATATCCAGGAAAGATTACCCTCTGGTAAGGGACCACCTGCTCAATAACGGATTTGTTTTTTCTGACAGCGAAATTTTCAGGGGTTCCGGTCAGGAGTACATTGAGGTGTGCGAGTCCTTTTCCAATGAAATGAGCTTTGTCAATAAAAAGGAAGATTTCACTTTCTACCTTGACGTCCACTGGGATGTGGCAGGGTTGCGGGAAGGTTCGCGGATAAAGCAGCTGTACCCGCTGCACAGCTATCCATGGCTGGAGAACCTGGAAACTTTCCAATTCGGCGGCGCGAACGCTGTAAGGCTGAGCCTGGAAATGCAGTTTATTCATTTAGTCTGCCATTTTGCCTTGAACCACCAGTTCAGGGGGTTGAAATGGTTCGTCGATTTGGTCCAATTTATCGAAAGATTTGGGGAGCAGATGGACTGGCGCAGTATTCAAGGCATAGTAACCGATGCCAATGTTAAAAAGTTTTTTGGAATAACTCTAAAGCTGGTGTCGGAGATAACCGGAGAGGCCGGGTTTGCGGCTGAAAAATCCAAAGCATTTATGGCCGGGAAGATGATTCCGGCGGAGTATAATTTCTATAAGAGCCATCTTTTTTCCCGCAGAAGCCATACCGGCACTTATCTTTGTCACGTAATGATGCCCTGCCGGTTAAGAGACAAGCTAAAAGTGCTTTCATACCTGTTATTTGACAATACCGCCTTGCCGCACTGGAGGACTTCCGGGAAAAAAGGGCTGCCGCCGGCACTGCAGCCGTTTTACCTGGTGTACCGTGTGGCTGAAGAGGGCTTGGCGAGGATTCTCAAAAAGTGAGACAAGGGGACGTTCTTTTTGTCTCATTTTTTTATTTTTTAAACACTCTGTGAAATCAATGCAATTAAAAAAGATATTAGGCTATATTACTATAAATAAAAATTATTAATTTTTTTATAATATCTTTGAAACTTTTTATCCTGGTACTGTGTATAGGGTTATATAAGGGTTAAAGGGGGGCTTCAGTTGGCCGCTGATGACCACCAGCTGGCGCTCAGATGCCGGGACGGGCAGGATGAAGCTTGCAACCTGCTGCTTTCCCGCTATGAGGGATATATCTACAGCCTGTGCCACCGCCTTGCGAATAACAGGGAAGACTCACTGGAGCTGGCCCAGGAGTCAATGCTGAGAATTATAACAGGGCTGGAAACATACCAGGTTAACCGCCCCTTCAAACCATGGCTGCGGCGGGTGGTGATCAACGTCTGCCTCAACTTCCTGCGCGGGAGAGCCCCTGAAACGTTTTCTCTCGACGCCGGCAATGATGATAATTACACCCTGGCCGATACCCTGGCAGATAAAAACAGCGGTGACCCTTCGGCCATAGTCGAGTTGATTGAGATCCGGGATGCCTTAAAAACCGCTTTGCAGCGCCTGCCGCCGCCGCTCCGCCTGGTTCTGGTTTTGCGCCACCAGGAGGGGATGAGCTATGAAGAGATTGCCTCTTCCACGGGGATGCCCGTTGGAACGGTAAAGACCGATCTCTTTCGCGGCCGGAAGCTTCTCAGGCAGTCCTTGAGCAAGGCGTACGGATGGGAGGTGCCTTAATGACCAAGTGTAATATTGAATTAATCCAGGGTTTTCTTGACGGCGAACTTGATGCGGCTGAGGAAAAAGAATTAATGGCGCACCTGGCCGGCTGCACAGCCTGCCGCCAGGAGTATTCCCGCTTAAAACTGCTATGGCTGGAGCTGGCGTGCCCGGAGGAAATCGAGGCGCCTGCCGTACTTCCTTACATTCGCCGGCAGGCGATAACAACCGCCATGCGGCAGAGGCAAAAGTCAGACGAGAAAAAGCTCAGCTTCTGGGAATCACAAAAGCTGGCATTCAACCCGCTGAAATATACTATGGCCTTTCTTCCCGGCGCGGGGCAGTTAAGGGGGGCGGCTGAAACAGCGGCAAGAGAGCTCCCGGAGCTGCTGGCCAACTCCCTGTCAGGCGTAGGACGCCTTTGGAAAAAGAACCGGGGGCGGTAGATCGTGAGCATAATCATGTGGGCGCTGATTGCAATAGCCATCGTTATACTTGCTGTCCTGCTGACGCCGATATCCTTCCACGCGCAGGGCTGCCTGGCAGAAAAGAAAAACTTCCGGGGAGAAATCAGCTGGGCGGGAGGCCTGACATCCTTCAGCATGGTTATGGCTGAAAGCGGGAACATATTTTCCGTACGCCTTGGTTTTTGGAGTAAACAACTTAACAAAAAAAGCTCCGCTGACCAAAAAACAGAGACAGAAGAAAAGATTAAAGCAAAAGAGAAAGCAAAAGAGAAAGCAAAAGCAAAAGCAACAAAAAATACTGACCGGCCGGGTCTTTCAGATATAAAAACCTATATTAACAAACTGTTATTTAAGGAAGTATTAGCTTTTCTAGGCCGTGCCTATCGTTCCCTGAACTTAAGGCTGTGCGTGGAAGGAGAATACGGCGCCGGTGACCCGGCGGTTACCGGATACCTGTCGGCGCTGGTTGGATTGTTCAACAGCAGTTGCTGTAAACTGCGCCTCAATCCCAATTTCGAGGAACTTGTCCTGAACCTGCGCGGTGAAATGCGCGCAAGGCTGATTCCGGCGGTGTTAATTTTTCATACCATTGGATTCTTTTTTGCCCCCGCGGTCAGGAAAATATGGTGGAAAATCCTAAAATCAAAAATTAAAAGGAGAGTGTAAAAGATGTTTAAAGAAAGTATGGAAGCCATTGTTTCACACCTGGAGAACATGATTAAAACCAAGACCATCGTCGGTGATCCAATCAATGTGGACAATACAACCATCATCCCCGTCATGTCGGCCAGCTTCGGCTTTGGCACCGGTGTCGGGGAAGGAACAGAACCCGGTAAAGGCGTCGGGAAAGGGGGAGGCGGAGGAGCAGGAGCAAAAGTCAGCCCTTCCGCACTGATCGTTATCCGTGACGGGGAAGTAAATGTTTATAACCTGGGGCAGAAGGGAACCCTGGAAAAGCTGGCGGGGATGATCCCGGAGATCGTGAGCAAGTTCAGCAAGGAAGGAACAAGCGCCGAGTAAAACTGGGGAGACAAGGGGACGTTCTTTTTGTCTCCTTTGTTTCTGCTTAAAAGTATGTGCAGGGAATTTTCTGCAGCAGGGGTTTAAGATAACCAGGTTGCATATTTAAGGAGTCCGGCTATTCACCGGGCTCCTTTTTTAACTACCCCAGACTTTTCAGCATTTCTTCCGCTGACACAACCTTGATAAACCGCCGCTGAAACCTTTCCAGCGATAAAATTTTCCTTTTTATAAAGCCAAGCAGGGCGTAAGTGCCCCAGTATACGTTTAATGCGACAGGCGCTTTCCAGAGGAATACCATCGTACTGGCAGAATAAACATATAAAGTTTAAATGTACAGGTTTAAAAATACAATAGCAGTTAATAAGCATGTATCTTTTTTGTCAATTGTTATATTATTATAATGAAATAACTTTTAGAGGTAAATTACAGTGAGCAAGCTGGTCATTACTTTTGTATGTGAGAACAGGCACGAGGTTGAGGCTGTAACAGTAGACTTAAGCCGTACGGGAGAACTTTCCACTGAAGAAATATGGCGGATGCAGTCAAAGGGATGCCGCTGCAGGAAGTGCGGCAGCGACATATTCACCTACCGGACTAGATACAAGGATTAATTAGCAGTAAAATAATTGTTGACTTTACAGTTATTAGTGTGTTATTATTAACTTCAATCCTTTTAAAGGAACTCATATCACAGCAAAGGGGGGATTAAATGGTGACAAGGGAACTCATTAATGAAATCCTTAAGGACATCGGGTTAGAGTCAATCGCTGATGAAGAATCAAAAAAGGAGGCTTAATTAGCTTTGGACCTTAAAACCGAAACACATTAGGGGGAAGTAGGCGGACAAAATTGCCTGCTTCCTCTTAATTTTATTTGCAATATATAATGGACATGTTAGAATTAATAATAAAATTGCGTGGGGGTGTAAAAATGATAGATGATAAAGTGGACGATAGTATGGGCCAAAGGCCGATGGATGAACATCCTTTTTATAGGAACAAGCCTTTAAAAATATTTATTCTGGTGCTTACCATTGCCGTTTTCGTAATACCTGTTCTGATTATCGCTAACATTATAATGGGTAAACCCGCGTTTTTCTTTTTTTAGAGAGGTGCAGACATGGCCAAATTATGGGGCGGCCGTTTTCAAAAAGAAACAGACCGCTTGGTGGAAGATTTTCATTCTTCCATTTCTTTTGATCAGAGATTGTACAAATATGATATAAAGGGCAGTATTGCTCACGCCTCGATGCTTGGCAGGTCCGGCATAATTGAGTCCGATGAGGCCTGCGCCATTATCCGCGGGCTGGAAGAGGTCCTCGCTGATATTGATGAGGGCCGGGTGGAGTTTTCGGTTGAAGCCGAGGACATCCATATGAATGTGGAACAGCTGCTGACCAGGAAGATTGGCGAACTGGGCAAAAAGCTGCATACGGCGCGCAGCCGGAACGACCAGGTGGCCCTGGATATCCGCATGTACCTGAAAGATGAGATAGACGGTATTATCGCCCTGCTGCGCGGTCTTCAGGCATCCCTGCTGGACCTGGCGGAGGCGCACATTGATACGGTGATGCCCGGCTACACCCACCTGCAGCGGGCCCAGCCCGTCACTTACGCGCACCACCTGATGGCCTACTGCGAGATGTTCCGCCGCGATCAGGAGCGGCTTGATGACTGCCGCAGGCGTACCGACGTCATGCCGCTGGGGGCGGGCGCCCTGGCCGGGACGACCTTTCCCCTGGACCGGGATTACGTGGCCAGGCAGCTTGGTTTTGCCGCAATTACCGAAAACAGCCTTGATTCGGTAAGCGACAGGGATTTCGCTGTCGAGTTCACCGCAGCCGCTTCCTTGATCATGGTCCACATGAGCCGCCTTTGCGAGGAGATTATCCTCTGGTCTTCAGCGGAATTTGCCTTTATCGAGCTTGATGACGCCTACAGCACCGGCAGCAGCATGATGCCCCAGAAAAAGAACCCGGATGTGGCGGAGCTGATCCGGGGCAAGTCAGGCAGGGTTTTCGGTAACCTGCAGGCGCTTCTGACCATGCTGAAAGGTCTTCCCCTGGCTTATAACAAGGATATGCAGGAAGACAAGGAGGCGCTTTTTGACGCGTTAGACACCGTTAAGAAATGCCTGATTATTTTTAAGCCCATGCTGGAAACCATCCAGCTAAAGAAAGACAACATGGCGGAGGCGGCGCGGGGCGGCTTTACCAATGCCACCGACCTGGCCGACTACCTGGTCCGCAGGGGGATGCCTTTCCGTGAAGCCCACGAGGCCGCCGGCAAAGCAGTACTGCACTGCCTGAAAAAAGGGTTGACGCTGGACCGCATGAGCCTGGAAGAATATAAAGAATTCAGCCCCCTGGTGGAAGAGGATGTGTACAAGGCCATCGGCATAAAAAACTGTGTGGAGTCAAGGAAAGTGCCGGGCGGCCCTGCGCCTGAAGCAGTGGCGGAGGCCATAGCCAGGGCCAGGCAGCGGCTGTAGCGAAACAGCTGGGTATAGTCATATTCTAAGATTAATCAAGGGGTAGGGCCTCTTGGTTTTGCGACAGGTGAGAACCGTCCCCTTGTCGCGTTTGTCGCATTAGAACTTACCGGCTGACATTTGGCCGGTTTTGTCTTTGTGCCCTGCGATTCATTATATAAAAATATGTTATTATAATAATAAAAAGGGCTTCGGGAGGTTAGGTCAGTTTGTTTCTCACGGTTTACATGTATCTTGCTGTGGCTGCATTTGCCGGTTTTTCCCTGCGCAAAGTGTATCAGTATGCCCGGCACCCGTTGCCCAACCGCTGGGAGCTCTACCCCGTCCCCTGGGAGCCCGGCGGCAGGGGTGACTACGGGGGTTCCTACCACGAGGAAGCGGAGTGGTGGACCGGGCCGAGGCAGGTATCGCTTGCCGGCGGTTACAAGGAAATGTTTAAAGATATACTGTTCATGAGGAGCCTTTTTGTCAACCGGAGGAAACTCTGGTGGCTCAGCTACTCTATGCATTTGGGAATATACCTGCTGGGGTTGTTCACAGTATTATTGCTGGCCGGGGCGCTTACGGAGCTAGCAGGTATGCAGTTAACTGCTTCCAGCGGCGCCGTCAGTCATCCGTGGGCGGTATTTGTTCATTTATCAACATTTGTTACTGGTTACTGCGGCGCTTTCCTGGCGGCGGGCGGCAGCGCCGCCCTGTTTTTTTACAGGATATCTGACGGCACGCTGAGAAGATACACCGGCCTGGATGAGTATTACAACTTATTTCTTATATTTATTGCGGCTGTTTCGGGGCTGGTTGCCTGGAGCACGGATCCCGGCTTCGGTTACGGCCGGGAATTAATGACAGCCATGCTCACCCTGGCGCCCATCAGGGCCGGGGCCGCGGTCACTGTCCATATTTTACTGTTCGGGGCATTGTTGATTTCCATCCCCCTGACTAAAATGAGCCACTACGTCGGAAAGTATTTCGCTTACCACCGGGTACTCTGGGACAACGAACCCAACCTGAGAGGTTCCGTTATGGAAGGCAAGGTCAGAAGAAACCTGGATTACAGCCCGCGGGACAGGTGGTCCTCGCCTCACGCAAATTCTGACGGCGGGCAGGACAATAATAACTAAAACAGCAGAAGGGTGTCTATGATGGATAAGTTAAGACCTCAAGATATATCAAGGCCGTCTTCCGACCAGTTGATCAGCCTTGACAAATTCATGCCTCTGCCGGCGCCTTATGATAAGCCGGGCATGGAGCCCGATCTTAAGCCGTTGAAGGATTCCTGGCGGGATACTTACTGCACCACCGTAGACGGTGTTGTCGGCAACGACAGGCTTAAACGTCCTGCTTCAAAGGAGGAAGAGAAAGAGTTTATCAAAAAGTTTTTAAGCGGGCTGGATAAGCTGTTTTCAAAAGAAACCAACCGCGGCTTTTTGACGCCTTTTCTTCTTGCTTTTGAGTATTGCGCCAGGTGCGACGCATGTTCTGAAGCATGTCATATCTTCAAGGCCAGTGGCGAGAAGGAGGTGTACAGGCCTCTTTTCCGTTCGGAAACACTGCGCAGGCTGTATAAGAGTTATAAAAAAGGAGGCGGCCTGGCCGCCCGGTTTAGCGGCGGGGATATAGATATTAATATTGAAGCCGTCCTGCGCCTGGGTGAACTGGCTTACCGCTGCAACCTCTGCCGCCGCTGCGCCCAGACCTGTCCCATGGGGTTGGACAACAGTATGATCGCCAGGGAGATCAGGGCTCTTTTCAGCATGGAACTGGGCATGGCCCCGACCCTCCTGCATGAAAGGGGAACAGTGCTGCAGTTAAAAACCGGCTCAAGCACCGGTATGAACAGAAACGCTTTCATAGACACGGTAGAGTTTATTGAGGAGGATATATCTGAACGGCTCGGCAAACAGTACAAAATACCGGTAGATAAAAAAGGCGCGGATATCCTGCTGATCCACAATGCCGGAGAGTTTTTGTCCTGGCCTGACAACCCGGCTGCTTTTGCCATCCTCTTTGAGGAAGCTGGACTGGACTGGACCATGAGCAGCGAGCTGGCCGGTTACGACGCAGTCAACTACGGTATCTGGTACGACGACGCCCAGACGCAGAAGATTGCCCTGGCCCAGCGGCGGGCCGCCCGGGAACTGGGAGTGAGGAGAATAGTAATTGGAGAGTGCGGCCACGCCCACCGGGCCGCGGCTGTGTCGTCCGACAGGCTGGCGGTTGGCGAGGACAATATCCCGCGTGAAAGCAGTTTTCCCATCCTGCGGGACATTGTCACCAGCGGCGCGATCAAATTCGACCCGCTTCGCAATAATTTTCCGGTCACCCTGCACGACCCCTGCAATATTGTACGCTCCATGGGTGTGGTAATGCCCCAGCGCCAGGTCCTCAAGACCCTCTGCCCCCGGTTCAGGGAAATGGCTCCCCACGGGGTGGAAAACTACTGCTGCGGAGGGGGGGGCGGCTTTGCCGTGATGAGGAGCCTGAACTTTCCGGAGTGGGAAATGAAGGTTGCCGCCCGGATGAAGTTCAAGCAAATCCTGGACGCCTTCCAGGATACAATAGAGGATCCTTCCGTGCCAAAATATATCTGTGCCCCGTGCTCCAACTGCAAGGGCGCTTTCCGTGATATGCTGGATTACTACCAGGCCACGGTCAGGTTCAACGTGCGGTACGGCGGCATAGCTGAGCTGATGGTCAACGCCATGGCCATTTTTGACCGTCCGTATTTCGAGTGGCTGGAAAAGTTTTAGACAGGACGGAATTGAGAAGTGAGAATTGTCGGCGCGGCTTTAGCCGCACATTGGCCGCAAGAAAGGATCAAAATTAATGGTTTTTATGCCGGAAGTGTTTTACTTATAATAGGGTTGAACTAATATTTTTTTGATTATATAATTGTCTTGACAGTAATATGATGAGGAAGATAAAAAATGAAATTTAACCTCGATAATAGTCTTGGTTACATTCTTAATCGGACTAATACAAAGATGAAAAATAAATTACTGCAAAAATTTAAAGATTATGATATTACCCCTGAGCAATGGGCAATCTTGAATCGTTTATGGGAACGGGATGGTATTTCCCCTAAAGAATTAGCAGAACTGACTTCCAAGGATCAGCCCACAACAGTAAGAATAATTACTAAATTAGAAAATAAGGGATTTGTTTCAAGGCAAGTTAATTCAGAGGACCATAGATCCTTCTCAATTTTCCTTACAATAAAAGGTCATGAATACAAAAGCATCCTGATACCCTTAGCATATGAAACTTTAGATAGGGCAACAGAAGGAATTGATAAAAATAAAATTGAGGTGACTAAGGATGTTCTCAACCAGATTTATAAAATTTTAGAAGAAGCTTAATTTTTTTGTTATTATAATTGTCAAAACAATTATAATTATTGGCTAAAACCGTTATGCTGGGTATTAAATCAATATATAAGTTTAAGGTGTGATTATGTGCATTAATGTAGAAGGGTATATTAGCATTGTCTTATCACAAATAGATTGTTCGGAAACGAAAAAAGTAGTGGGCCTAAGATTACGTGCAGATATTAATGAAATCATAAGAGAGCAGCATATTATAAATCCCTCAAAAGAACAACTTGTTAATATTCTGTTTGTAAAAATGGGCGACCCAAAAACACTGGGACAATATTTTTTGTGGCTTAAAAACTTAATGGATTTGCATTAAAAATAAAAAAGGAGTCAATTGGTTATGGAAAGCATTCTATAGCGAAAACCCACGGGGTGTGGTGGGCATGATGGATCCTTACGCTTGATAAGAAACATATAAGAAAGTGCGATATTTATTATTACGGGTTAAAGACGACGTAGAAAGTTGTGCCTGTGGGGCCGGTTTCCACCCTGATGGACGCGTTGTGCCTGGCGGCGATGCTGTAACAGACGGCCAGCCCCAGGCCGGTGCCGGAGTCCTTGGTGGTAAAGAACGGCGTACCCAGTTTTTCCAGGTCGCCCTGCTCGATCCCTTTGCCCTCGTCCTGTACCGACAAAACAACATCTTCTCCTTGCTCAAACGTCTTTATGGTTATTCTCCCGCCTGGGAGCATTGCTTCCAGTCCGTTGCGCACCAGGTTGAGTATCAACTGGCGAATCTCTTTTTCGTCCAGCAGCAAATCCGGTATATCTCCAACCTCTAATTGTATAAACTTGTCGGTGCGCATGGCGTCGGCCTGGATTAACGGGAACAGGGCTTCCACAATGTAATTGAGATCCAACATCTTTTTGCTTACCGTCCTGTTTTTAGCCAGGGAGAGGAATTCCGTGATGATAGTATTGGCCCTGTCCAGTTCATCGATCATAAGGTCGTAATATTCCTTGTATTGGACACTATCCTTTTTGGACCCCAGCAGCTGCAGCAAACCGCGCACGGTGGTCATCGGGTTCCTGATCTCATGGCCGATGCCTGCTGCCATTTCACCGATCAGGTTCAACCTTTCCAGGCGCGCCATTTCCTCTTCCAGCCGCTTGCGCTCGGTAATGTCATTGACCGCGCTCAATATATGCTGTTCACCGTTAAAATAAACTATCTCCGCTGAGTACAGAGTAGAGAACATTTCACCGGACTTTTTGCGGAGGGTGCACTCCAGGTTGTTAATCAACCCGTTTTCCTGCAGCATTTTGTACGCAATGTCCCTACCGGTTAACCCTACCGGAATCTTCGAGTATTTTTTAAACTTCGATTTCAGACTGCTTTGAATTAAAAAACTCACTAAAGCA
>CAZPXL010000027.1:0-15274 GCA_964591005.1 uncultured Eubacteriales bacterium | reverse complement strand
AAGCCAGTTCCTGCGGTGTCTGCAGCAGGTTTAACGGCACGGCAACGCCGCCGGCGCGGGTTATGCCAAAATAGGCGTATACAAACTCCGGGCAGTTGGGCAGCGCGATGGCCGTCCTCTCACCCGGCTTGAGTCCCTGCCTGGAAAGGTAACCCGCGTACTTCTCTATGTTTTCTTCCAGCTCACGGTAGTTGACAACGTGATCATTAAACACTACAGCCGTGCGGCTGCCATCCTGATTGTTCTCCCTGTGTATATTATGTATATTCACCAGCACAATACCTCCGGAATTAAATAAGTTGGGGGTCAGGCTCTTAACTTATTACCATTTCGCTCCATAAGCCAGCGACATCAACCAGGCAATATTTTCGACGCACAGTGCTTATAATCCTCTGTCACAGGTTACCTTTTTATGTAATAATTATTTAAATTATCATTACTGGCACTGCCTGGCACATTTGACCAACAAGAGCCCGAAAGTTATAATGTTAATGGCAATTGCTAGAATCAGCGGGGTTTTTTTGTTGGATTACGTAATTACGGCACAAAACCTGGTGAAAAAATGACAGCTTTAATTACTTCTTCTCACTGTTAATAACGCCAATGTACCTGATTTCAGGAGTGTTTTTTCCCATCTCGGGGCTGCCTGTCATATTGCAGAAAATAGCCTGGTTCAGCCCGCTTTATCACCTGGTTAATATTGCCCGCGGGCTTGTGACAGGGAATACCGGCGCTTATATGGCGGGAGACATAGCCTGGTTGTTAGTTGTGACTTTGTTAGTTTTACCGGCTCCGGTTTTTTTACTGCGCCGGTTGATTATAAGGTGATATAACGGGAGGTTTTTATTTTGGACAGGATTAAATCCGCCTACGAAATGGCCATGGAGCGCTTTCAGCAGAGGAAGGAAGTGCACCCGGATGAGATTGAAAAGATGGAGCACATCCCCGCCGGCAAAGCGCTGGCAGCAAAATTCTTGTGGGAGAAAGACTTTGACCTGGTGTCAGAAATCAATAAACATCCTGATAAAATAAAAAGATACATGGCGGAAGGCGCGCAGGAAACCTTCTTAAACAACATTCAGCTGCCCGTCGACAGGGCAACTTTAGAAACAACTAAAAAAGCCCTGGAAGGAGTTGCGCTGCTCAAGGCTAATAAAGAAGCTATCAGGGAAGCATCAGGACAGATTGAACAACTTTTTAACTATTATGGAAAGACCATTGAACAGGCTTTGAGCCAGTTTAAAGAAATGTTTTCAGCAAAAATCGCCGCTTCCATGAAATCGATCGAACAGAGAGTTGGGACCAAAATAAAAATTGATCCTGAAAAGCAGCCCGGTTTCCGGGAAGAATGGATGAGGGCGGTCAGCAGCCTGAACGCCCAGTATAACCAGGTGCTGGCCGAGCAGAAAGAAAAGATCAAGAAAGTCAATTGAAATGTGCGTCAAATGCGACAAGGGGACGGTTCTCCTGTCGCACTCTTGTATACAATTTCGCGACAAGGGGACGGTTCTCTTGTCGCATTCTTATTGCAATAACTTTTAATCCTAAAACTTGGTCTCATATATAACCTCATCTCACATTTCATATACCACGTCTTTTCGCACGTCTCACGCCTCACGTACCACGTCCCATTTTCTCACTCTCCCGGCTTGGCCGCCGCCACCGGCTTGAAAATAAAAGACGCAGGGTTTTTTTCAGACGGCGAGCCCTTTACTTTCACAAATATAAAAAAGACAACAGCGCCAAGCAGGGATAGGCCGGCCGAGCTCCAGAACATCAGCCCGGTTCCTTTCGCCATCAGGTAACCATACAGGGGAGGGCCGGCGGCAACGCCAAAAAATCTCACGCTGCCGTATAAAGAAGTGATCAGGCCGCGCTCCTTGATCGTAGCTGCGCTTGTTATAAGCATGTTCAGACAGGGCAGTACCAGGCCTGTACCGACACCGATTACGGAAATTGCCGCGAAGTAAAAAACTACGCCTTTTGCCAGTGGCAAGAAAATTAATGACGCCGTCATAATGCCAAGGCCTGTTATCACCAGTATTTTCATCAGCGCTTCCTTTTTCTTAATAACAAAACCGGTTATAAAAGACGTTGCGCTCATGAATAAAACCGGGATCGCCAGGACCAGGCCTTTCGGAATGCCGTCCAGGCCGAACTGCTGCTCAAGGTAGTCCGAGAGATAAAATAACACGCCGAAAAGCACCATCAGGGCTATAGCGCCCGCCAGGTAAGAAGAGAGCAGCAGGCTTTTCTGAGCTTTAAACACTTTTGCAAATGATTTTAAATACTCCTGCAGTTTTTGTTTGACACGCCCTTCAGGTTCTTTCACCAGCAGCCACATCCCGATAACGACAGGTATTACAATCACCGGGAAAAAAATAAAGGCGGCATACCATGCCAATAAGCCAATGGCTGAACCCAGCACGGGGCTTATAACCTTTCCCAGACCGTTTGATGCTTCAATAGAACCAAGTGAGCGGCTGCGTTCCTTGTCTTTAAACAGGTCGCCGCAAAGGGCCATGGCAATGGGCGCCGTACCGGCGGCTCCAATGCCCTGTATGACCCTGCCGGCAAGAATTATGGCATAAGCATACTGCTTAAACAATATTGAACCAAGAACCGCAATAAGCCCGCCCGCGCCGTATACAATCAAGGCCGGTATGATCACAGCCTTCCTCCCGTAACGGTCTGAAAGAAAGCCGGTTACAGGTATGATAATGCCGGCCGGCAGCGAGAACAGCGTGATTATTAAACTCACCTGCACGGAAGTCAAATTAAGCGAGTTCCTGATATCGGGGAGTACGGGGATCAGCATGGAATTACCCAAAACCATGATAAATGGGACTCCGGACAGCGCCGCCACTACCAGCCAGTAGTTCTTTTGAGATTTTTTTTGTGCGTTTGCCTTTGCAGTCAAATTTATATACCTCCACATCTAAGCTTCCCACTGCTCATAAAAATAGTCTTATATTGAATTAAAATATCATGGTTTTATTTACCTTTTAAATATGGACGCACCGGTCTATTCATTTCAGTTTGACAGGTATATAGTATATTTAAGCATACCTCTTAGAGGTCCTTATTATAAACAACCTTTGCCGTTTTTATGGGGGAGTGGGATAAATGGACAGAGAACTGGCAATGGAACTGGTAAGGGTTACCGAGGTCGCGGCACTGGCTTCAGCCAGGTGGATGGGACGTGGGCAAAAAAACGAAGCGGATGAAGCGGCAACCAACGCCATGCGTCAAATGTTTGATTCGGTTTCTATTAAAGGAACGGTAGTGATAGGGGAAGGAGAAATGGACGAGGCCCCTATGCTTTATATTGGCGAAAAGGTTGGAAATGCCGAGTCGCCGGAAGTTGACGTGGCGGTTGACCCGCTGGAAGGCACAAATATTCTGGCCAAGGGGCTGCCCAATGCCATGTCGGTCATCGCTATAGCGGACAAGGGCAATCTCCTGCACGCTCCGGACATGTATATGGACAAACTTGCAGTGGGGCCAAGGGCGGCCGGCAAGGTCCACCTTGACGCGCCTATCGAGGAAACGCTGAGAATAGTCGCCGAAGCCAACAATAAAAGAGTGCAGGAGTGCGTTGTAATTATACTGGAACGGCCCCGACACAAAAAACTAATCGAAGCCGTGCGAAAAGCCGGGGCCAGGGTAAGGCTGATCGGCGACGGTGACGTGAGCTCCGCTATATCTACAGCCTTCGACGATACAGGCATTGACATCTGCGCAGGAATCGGCGGCGCGCCTGAAGGCGTAATCGCCGCTGCCGCTTTAAAATGCCTCGGCGGTGAAATGCAGGCCCGCCTTGTGCCGGAAGATGATGAGGAATACCAGCGCTGTATCAAGATGGGCGTTTCCGACCCCGGAAAAATTCTGACCATGGATGACCTGGTCAAAGGAGACGACGCGATTTTCTCCGCCACCGGCGTTACAGACGGGGAACTTATAAGAGGGGTACGCTTTCACGGCGGCGATAGAGTTGAAACCCACTCGGTGGTGATGAGAGCGAAAACCTGCACCGTGCGGTTTGTGCGGGCAATCCACAAGCTGAACCTTAAACCGTACCCTTTCCTAAGCTTTCCTTCCTAATATCTACAGATCCTACGGTATCGAACCAGCTTATGCTCCCATGTGCGGCTGAAGCCGCACATACGCTTATGTTAAAGTCTCAGTCCTCATGTCCCAAATGAGCAGCCGGTTTCAACGCCATAGATTTTAATAACCTTTTGTCTTTCAACAAGCGGCAGGTATACTATTTACCTGCCGCTATTTCAGGTTATAATTAAAATTAACTGGTAAATAAATATATTTCTTCCGCGGGAGGGAAAACTCCTGTCAGAGTTTTTTAGCGTCGACCATATCGAATTTCACATGGGCACTGCAAACCGTACTGTAAGTGTTTCTTTCTGCCTGGAAGAAGGAACGATACTGGTCATAAAGGGGCCGTCCGGTTCTGGCAAAACAACCCTGCTCAAGATTTTAGCGCGGCTGCGGGAATGCGACAAAGGGCAGACCAATTTTCTCGGGCAAAACTGGCTTTCATTTTCACCCCAGCTGTGGCGCAGTAAAATCAACTATTTTGCCCAGAAGCCGGCTGTATTTAACGGAACAGTGCTGGACAATATTAAAAAACCTTATGAACTGAAAATAAAAAAGGGTGCATTTAACCTCCGTGAAGTGCAAGACGGATTAATAGAATTATTACTGAGCGATAATCTAATATACCAGGACGCCGGCACACTTTCCGGCGGCGAAACGGCAAGGATGGCACTGCTGCGCTCAGTTCTTTTTAAGCCGAACATTCTGCTTCTGGATGAGCCCTTCGCGTCCCTCGATGAAAATTCAGCCAGAGCGGTAATGGCATTTCTGAAAAAGTGGGTGGGACAGGAAGCCGGGCGCGGCATCATCATGGTAAACCATAATGAAATACATAGATTATATTCAGGGTTAAAAGTCCGGGAGATTGAAATGCCCTGGCCGGGGGTGAATTAGATGGAAGGTGGAGTAGTACCGATATCCGATATGCAGCTGGCCCTGAGCGTTATTCTGGTTTTGATCGCCGGCGTTATTTCCGCCGCCCTCAAGCTCGAACTGCTCAAACCGCTGTTATGGGGCACTTTCAGAACCTTTGTCCAACTGACACTGATCGGATACGCGCTAACCTACATCTTTAAAATTAACAACCTGATACTTATTATCGTGATTATTACCATGATGTGCTTCCTGGCATCGTTTACAGCGGCACGAAGGTCGTCCGGGTCCGGGCGTTACACTTTATTGCTTGGGTTCGTTTCTCTCTGGGCCAGCACTTTTATCGTAGGGACAGTCGTCGTAGTATTGATCATTGCGCCGGATCCCTGGTACTCGGCGAGGATAGCTATACCGATATTCGGCATGATCCTGGGCAACTCCATGAACGGCATCGCCCTTTCACTGGACCGCCTGTTTTCAGAAGTAAGGTCCAACCTGCCTGAAATAGAAGCGCTGCTCAGTTTCGGCGCCTCACCCTGGGAGTCTGTAAGGGACTGCGTGAAGACATCCCTGAGAGCCGGAATGATGCCGACGATAAACTCGCTCATGGTCGTGGGACTGGTCAGCCTGCCGGGCATGATGACCGGGCAGATCCTGGGCGGCGCGGACCCCCGGCAGGCAGTGCGCTACCAGATAGTGGTAATGCTGATGATAGCCGCAGCGGTGGCCATAGGGTGCCTGATGCTCGTATTAATGTCTTACAAAAAGTTGTTTACAAAAGACGACGCGATAGCGCGGCATACCTTAAACCGCGAACAGCCGCTGTAATAGAATTTTGATTGCTCAAAATAGACGCATGTGATAACTTATAACTGTATCTGCAGCGCTAAAAAATCAATTGACGGGAAGGAGTTTTATATTGGATTACTCATTGGTGAGCAGCCATATTGTGTTTGATATTGACGAAATATTGGAAATAATTGAAGAATACATTGAAGAATACTTGTTGCTGGAACATTATTTTGAAGATCAGCTGATCGAGTCAAGCATTATTTACCTTGAAGATATTGAGGTAGAGTATGATCCCGGAGATATGGGCAAATATTTTAAACAGAAGTTTATCCAGAATGAGGAACAAGACCAGGAATTCTCCAGCTTCTTGAGAGATACCTTCGCAACAAGCCTCTTTATTAACGACTCGCAAATTGAAATAGAAATACAAAACGGGCGGATCGTCTGCCTGCTGGGAAACAGGGGAGAACTAATCCTGAGGACCGGCCTGGACAGCTATGTTTTTTCGCCGCTGTTCAAGCTTTCCATAAAACCTGATAAGGCAAAGGTGCTTTTAAACGCTGTAATTTCAGCCTATAAAAATAACTACGAAAATACTTCAGACAGCAAATCCAACATCGAGTCCTTTTCCATGTTCTCCGGCGTTTGCCTGATGGCGCTGGCCAAAATTAATGAGCTTCCCGCCAGCGGATATGAACTTAATCTCTCACACGATGAAATGCTGCTTTTCGGCCTGGCCTTGAATTTGGCCGGGGAAAACGCGGACAAAGAAACTATGTCGGTAACACGGTCGATCATGGAACAAATAAAAAATTATTTTCCCGAAATTGAGCATATATCCCCTGAAAGCTTTGAGTCACCGCCAAGAATGGGCAAGATCCTGGACTTTAAAAAGCCTGACAACCCAAATCAATAATTTATGCGGAGGATAAGATGTCTTTACTGAGTGCTCCTTTTAAAATTAAAAATATGGAAATCAAAAACCGGTTTCTGCGCTCCGCAACCGTTGAAAGCAAGGCTGACATTGACGGTTTCGTTACCGATGACCTCCTGGAGCTTTACTACAACCTGGCCCGGGGAGGGACGGGAATTCTGATCACCGGGGCTTCCGCCGTTGAACCCGCGGGGAAAGGCTTTGTTCATCAAATGTGTTTATTTGACGACAAGTTTTTGCCCGGTCTGAAAAAACTGGCTGAAGTCATACACAGATATGGCAGCGGCTGCAAATGCGCCGTGCAGATTTTTCACCAGGGCACGGCCGGATACGGGTTTTCTTATGGCGCCCTCGACAGGGGATACAGCCTTAACGATATCCGCGAAGAGGACATCCTCACAACTATTAAAGCTTTTGGCCAGGCCGCCCGCAGGGTAAAAGAGGCCGGCTTTGACGCGGTCGCCGTGCACGGCGCCCATGGCTACCTCCTCAGCGAGTTCCTCTGCCCGGCAACAAACAACCGCTCTGATAAGTGGGGGGGAAGCCTGGAAAACAGGATGCGTTTCACCCTGGAAGTGTACTCTGCCATAAGAGAACAGGTTGGTGACGAATTCCCCGTATTGTGGAAATTAAATACAGCCGATTATCTTGAAATCGGAAACGGGATAGAACAATATGCCAGGGTAGCCGGAACGCTGGCAAATATGGGCGTGGACCTGATTGAACTGAGCGGCGGCGTTGAAAAACAGATAAAATTGCGTGCCAGGCTGAGTAAGGAAGCGGGAGTGCATGAAGCATATTTCCACTGGGCCGTCGACACCATGAAGGAAGCAATAAAGGGAACAAATACCGCCCTGGCCGTTACCGGCGGCATCCGCTCGTTGCCGGCAATGGAGGAACTGTTGAAAAAAGGGGCGGATTTTATCGGTATCTGCCGACCTCTAATCTGCGAGCCTGATCTGCCGAACCGCTTGCTGAACAGCCCTGACAAAAGGCCGTCCAGGTGTACATCATGCAACAAATGCCTTCTGCATATTGCCAGGCAGCCGTTAAAATGCGTTGAGTTCGATCCCTTCCGCGGTGTGCTGGCCAGTATTTGATTATTAATTTTTAAAGGGGGATTTAATGAAAGCGCTAGTGCTGGCGGAAAAACCCAGTGTGGGCAGGGAAATTGCCAGGGTCTTAAAATGCGGCATGAAAAACAAAGGGTATATAGAGGGGCCCCAATATGTCGTCACATGGTCTCTGGGTCACCTGGTTACACTGGCTGAACCCGACGATTACGATAAAAAATACAAGGAGTGGCGCCTGGAGGATTTACCCATGCTTCCCTCCAACATGAAACTGAAAGTGATCAGGCAGACTTCCCACCAGTTCCAGGTGGTAAGGAACCTGATGAAGAGGGACGATATCAAGGAATTGGTTATCGCCACGGACGCCGGCCGGGAAGGGGAATTGGTGGCCCGCTGGATCATGGTCCTGGCAAACTGGAAAAAGCCTTTCCGCCGCCTCTGGATCTCATCGCAGACCGACGACGCCATCCGGGAAGGTTTTGCCAGCCTGAAGGCCGGCGCCGCGTATAACAACCTGTACGACGCCGCGGTATGCAGGGCGGAGGCTGACTGGCTGATCGGCCTTAATGTTACCAGGGCTTTGACCTGCAAGTTCAACGCCCAGCTAAACGCAGGAAGGGTACAGACACCCACTCTGGCCATGATAGTCAACCGGGAGGATGAGATCAATCAATTTGTACCTGTCGATTTCTGGACGATCCGTGTTGATTTAGGGGACTACTTTGCAGACTGGCGGAGCAAAACCGGCAGCGGGCGGATTTTTAATTACAGCCGGGCGGAAGAAATAGCCGCTTTGCTCAAAGGGCGCCAGGGAACCGTCAAAGAAGTCATTAAAGAAAGCAAGAGCGAGGGCGCGCCCCTGGCCTACGACCTGACCGAACTGCAGAGGGACGCCAATAGACGCTACGGTTATTCGGCCCAGAAAACCCTGTCAATATTACAGGACTTATACGAGGTGCACAAGCTGGTCACCTACCCGCGGACCGACTCCCGCTACATCACCACGGATATGGTACCCACCCTCACGGCCAGGCTGAAAAGCATCTCCGTGGCGCCCTATGCCGATCTGGCAAAACCCCTGCTGCAAAAACCATTAAGCCCGTCAAAACGTTTTGTCGACAACAACAAGGTCACCGACCACCATGCCATTATACCGACTGAACAGCCCCTGCGCCTGGCTGCTTTGAAAGAAGAGGAAAGAAAGCTGTATGACCTGATAGCCAGGCGTTTTATCGCCGTTCTATACCCGCCTTACCGCTATGACCAGACAACCATTATTACCGATATAAACGGCGAGAGCTTCCACTCCCGGGGCAAAGTGGTTAAGGATAAGGGCTGGCGGGCGGTAACATCCAAGGCCGCGGAAAAGGATGGGGCCGAGGAGGAAGCGATGCCTGAACAGACCCTGACTCTGCAAAAAAAGGGTGATATAAAGCAGGTTAAGGGCTGCAAGATCAATAAATCAAAAACAAAGCCGCCGGGCCGCTACACCGAAGCCACCCTGCTGACGGCCATGGAAAGCCCGGGCAGGTTCATAGAAGACGAGGAACTGCGTGAATCAATGAAAGGAAGCGGGTTGGGGACGCCGGCCACCAGGGCCGAGATCATTGAAAAACTGCTCAACACCAGTTATATCGAGCGTCAGGGCAAAGAGCTTGTCCCCACCTCGAAAGGGATTCAGTTAATCGGCCTGGTTTCGCCGGCGCTGAAGACCCCGGAGTTAACCGCGCAGTGGGAGCAGAGGCTTTCCAATATCGCCGGGGGGAAGGGCGGCAAAAAAGAATTTATGGCTGATATCCGTAAAAACGCCGCGGAACTGGTCAAAAGTGTTATCGCGGACAAATCCGTATACAGGGCCGATAATATTACCAGGACAAAATGCCCTCTCTGCGGCAAGTATATGCTGCTGGTGAACGGGAAAAGAGGTAAGATGCTTTCCTGCCAGGACAGGTCCTGCGGATACAGGCAGCCGGAGAAACAGGACGATTTCGGCTACCGGAGTTCTAAAAGCGGCAGCAGAATCAACCAACAGATGATTGCCCGCTACAGCCAGCAGGATTCCATCGGCAGTAACGTGGGAGAGCTATTAAAGGCAGCTTTGGCCAAAAATAAAAAAGGTGACAATTAAAATAATATCTGACAACCGGCTTCTGAACTGGCAGGTGCGACTTCAGTCGCACATTGGTCGGCTAAAGCCGACCCTACAACACTGCAACCCAACGCAGAGCACAGGCGCCAAGCGGGTTTTCAACACTATGGAGTCTTTTTCTACAACCTGACCCTATGAATTTTCATGGGGTTTTTTTTCTTGCAAAAGAAAATTAAGAGAAGGCAGGTAATATTAGAGACTGTGTCGAAAAAACATGTATATTGTATTTTGTGTATTATGAGGCTATTTTAATCGGAACCTAAAAGGAGAATTTTATATTGAAGAATAAACGTTTTTTACCGGTTGTACTCGTTTTGTTGTGTTTACTGGCTTTTCAGGCAACCGGCGCCGGCGCTGAAGAGCTGATGCTAAAGGAAGGTATGTCGGGGCAGGCTGTATTGGAAATGCAGACCAGGCTGCATAACCTGGGTTATTTTGAATCAGGCGATCCAGACGGCATTTTCGGACCGGCGACGGTGTCCGCGGTAATTAAGTTCCAGGGCGACAACGGCCTCGGCGGAGATGGCATAGCAGGTCCCGCGACCCTGGCCGCACTTGGCGGACTTGCCGCTGGCCAGGCAGGTACGGGGTCAGGAAGTTCCAATCCTAATCTTCTAAAAGAAGGCATGAACGGCGACAATGTGTCCGGCCTGCAGTCAAAGCTGAAGTCCCTTGGCTATTACAGTAAAAACGTGGACGGAAATTTTGGCCCTGGCACGCTGTCAGCGGTCATCGCTTTCCAGAAAGACAACGGCATTACCAGCGACGGCATAGCAGGCCCCGCGACCATGGCCGCACTTGACGGCCTGCTTGCGGTAAAGGCAGCGCCAGCGGCGGAAAGCCCACGGACTGACCTTGTAAAACAGGGCATGAGCGGAGATAAAGTGCTTGCCCTGCAGACAAAGCTTAAATCACTTGGTTATTACAGCGGCAGCCTGGACGGTAATTTTGGTTCGGGCACCCTGATTGCCCTGATTGATTTTCAGAGCACAAACGGGCTCCATGCCGACGGCGTTGCCGGCCCGGAAACACTGCAGGCCATGCAAAGTCCAACGGTCGTAGCCAGCCGCGGCACATCCGGCAGCCGCCATTCACAGGCGATTGCCGCCTACGCCAGGCAGTTTCTGGGCACCCCATATGTTTGGGGTGGCAGCTCGCCTAGCGGATTCGACTGTTCTGGATTTGCCTATTATGTATACAGCCATTTCGGCATCGAAATCCCGCGCATGGCCGACGGGCAGTATTACTACGGCGCCAGGGTAAGCCAGCTGCAGCCCGGCGACCTGGTGTTTTTCACGACATACGAGGCAGGGCCTTCACATACCGGCATTTACATAGGGGACGGTTATTTTATCCATAGCAGTTCGGCAGAGGGCCAGGTTGTGATTACATCGCTCTCCCAGAATTATTACAGTGAAAGGTACCTGGGCGCCAGCCGGGTGGTAAATTAGCATAACTGTTTAAAAGTTTTATACAACTTGGGAAAAGCCCCGGAGTTTATCATCCGGGGCTCAGTTTTAGAATTAGGTTGTGGTATATGATTCTTGAGTCGTGGGTACATTCTTACATTTCTCAGAGCCTTTTTCCATGTAGGGTCGGCTTCAGCCGACCAAAGTAGTCAAATTATCCGACCGATGTTCGGCTAAAGCCGAACCTACAATTCCCATCTCATTATAATTCTCACGTCTCAATGAGCAGCTGGTTTCAACATTATGGACTTTTCAGATCAATTTGTCTGCGGCCTGAGCCCTGGGGGATTAATGTTCTTTAGGAAGACCTGCTGAGCTTTCTTTCCGCCAGCAGCGCCTCCAGTTCTGAGGAACTAAGAGGCCTGCTGAACAGGAATCCCTGCATTTCGCTGCAATGGTGTTTCTGTAGAAATTTGCGCTGCACTTCTGTTTCCACGCCTTCCGCGACAACACCCAGTTTAAGGCTTTTACAGAGCGCTATAACGGTAGACGCAATTACCTCGCTGTCTTTAATTTCCCCTATTTCCATTACAAAGGCCTTATCGATTTTGAGCTTGTCAACCGGAAAGCGTTTCAGCTGCCCCAAAGAAGAGTAACCGGTGCCGAAATCGTCAATGGACAGCTTAACGCCCATTTTTTTCAGCTTGTACAGCGTTTCCACAGTATATTCCGAATTCTTCATGACTGTGCTTTCAGTAATCTCCAACTCCAACCAGTACGGATCCAGACCCGTTTCCTTCAGTATGCGCCTGATTAATTCAGTTAAATTTTGCAGGTGAAACTGCCGCCCGGAGAGGTTAACCGAAAC
The DNA here is from genome assembly GCA_964591005.1 of uncultured Eubacteriales bacterium. Taxonomy (GTDB): domain Bacteria; phylum Bacillota; class Desulfotomaculia; order Desulfotomaculales; family Pelotomaculaceae; genus Syntrophopropionicum. The sequence continues at coordinate 3,063 of CAZPXL010000027.1, read as the reverse complement.
GGAAAGAGGAGTGTAGCCGGCATCCTGCCAGCGCTTATTCTGGGCGCAGGCGGTGCGCAGGACCCATTCTCCCAGGGGAACGATCATGCCGGTTTCTTCGGCTATGGGAATGAATTCGCCCGGCAGCAGCAGGCCGCGCTCAGGATGGTTCCACCTGACCAGCGCCTCAAACCCGGTTAGCTCCCCATTGTTGATATTGATCTTCGGCTGGTAGTGCAGGATAAACTCCTTGTGTTCAATCGCCCGCCTCAGCTGGTTTTCAATCAACAGCCTTTCATGAGTTTTTTGATTTAAAGCCGGTGTGTAGAACTGGTAGTTGTTCCTGTTTTTCTCCTTGGAAAGGTACATTGCCGTGTCGGCATTTTTAAGCAGTGTATCCGAATCCTCACCATCGCTGGGATACAGCGCGATGCCGGCGCTGGTGGAGAGATACAACTCGTGTTCGCCAACTATGATCGGCAGCCTGACGCACTCCAGAATTTTTTCGGCGACTTTCGCCGCGCCTTCTTCATTTGTCACCCCGGGCAGCATGATGGTGAATTCGTCTCCGCCCAATCTTGCCACGGTATCGCCTTCCCGCACACATTCCTTAAGGCGGGCCGCCACCTGGCAGAGCAATTTGTCGCCGACCTCATGGCCCAGGGTGTCATTAATCAGTTTGAACCTGTCCAGGTCTAAAAATATCAGCGCCAGCATGTTATTGCTGCGCTTGCAGTGAGCGAGAGCCAGTGAAAGCCTGTCTTTAAACAATAAGCGGTTGGGCAGACCGGTAAGGCTGTCGTGAAAAGCCTGGAACCTGATAGTTTCTTCATATTTCTGCTTTTCTGTAATATCTCGTGAAACGGCGGCAATTCTAATCTCACCGTTTACCGTACTGAAGCTCCTGGCGGAGCTCTCGAGCCAAATTAATTCACCGTTCTTACGCACCATTCTGCAAATGAGTTCTTTTGCGCCGGCGCCATCAATAATTGAGAACTTACTGGATATCCTGCTTTTATCTTCAGGATATACGAAATCAATGATACTTTTGCCGATCATCTCCGGGGACTCATATCCCAGGGCTTCCCTGTAGTTGGGGCTGACATACAAGAACCTGCCGTCAGTGCTTATTTCACTGATCAGGTCGTAAGCGTTTTCAGTCAGGGTGCGGTACCTTTCCTTGGTGTCGCTCAGTGCCTGGTGGGCATGCTGCAGTGACTCCAGCATCGTATTTGCCGCTTCGGCAAGCTGGGCCAGTTCATCATCGCCCGATGCCTGCAGGCGCATTGAATGGTCACCGCTTCTGCTGATGATGCTGAAGCTGCGGCTGAGTTTTGCCAGCCTGGAAAGCACGTTTTTTTGCAGCAGCAGTACTACCACCACGCCAAAGACAACGACAAATAACACAAGCAAAAGCAGCAGCAGATTTAAACTGTTCAGGCCCTGCTGGTATATCGACCTTTCCATTTTAATCTGCAATGCCAGCGCCGGGTCGCTGAAAATATCTTTTAACAAGCCGTAACCATAAATATCGTCCCCGTTTAATGGTTGGGCAAAAATGGAATTATCTTCTCCCGCACTCTCCAGTTTGGCTTTAATATCAGGCGCCAACTCTGTTTCGTCAAATCTCGCCAGGTTAATATTTAAGCGGGTTTGTTCAGACAGGCTGAGTATTTCTGTTGCGTCCAGATAACGGCCCATTATCAGAGCGCCCCTAACGGGACCGCTTTGATCGCTTTTTACGATAGGCGCTGAGGCGAGCAGCATGGGGCTTTCTTCAAAAACATATATGCCAGAAATATCGCTTTTCGCGGAATCGTGCCGCCAGAGCATTGTATCTTCAGCCAATTTATTTTTAAGATCATGCGGCAACGGTATTTCCTTCATATTGTTATAGTCAAAAGCCCGGCCAAAAACTATCTCACCGGATGAATTGACACAGAGAAACAGGTTTAATCTGAGATCTTGAAAGGTTGTGTCCGGGATATTGTTTTCTATATATTCGCTGTTTCCATCTTCAATAAAATCGTATGTGGCGTCCCAGGTCGCCCAGTCACTGGTGTTTGAAGCGATCTGTTCTGTTCTGTCAGATATGGCGCTCAAAACCCTCTGCACATTCCTATGGACATACTGACTTTCCAGGTCCGTATAGTCCTTCATCATTATATACCTTGCTGAACCGTACAGCAGTAAAATCAGGCATAAAAAAGTAATCCCGATAATCATTACTGTTTTTTTGCTTATTGACATTCTCTCACCTGTAAAGTTTATTTATCTATATTATCGGTATAAATTTTACCTGAATTAATGAAAATATCGTATGTTTTTTAAATTAAATAAAAAGTGGATAGGCGAATAATTCCATAGCCGACTTGTTCAAATCACAAAAGAACATTATTATATATCTTGTATAGTGTGAGGATACCCTGCTTATCAGTACTGCATTAAGGAGCTAATTATCTTGGTCAAAAATTATCGCAAGTGGTTTTTAGCAAGAGTCAAACGGGCCATCTATGATTTCGGCATGCTTCAGGACGGCGACCGGGTGGCCGTCGCGTTCTCCGGAGGAAAGGACAGTGTAACACTGCTTTACTCCCTTGAACTGATCAGACGTATGCTCCCGGTCAAATTCCAACTGGCCGCGGCAGTATTTGTCAATACCGGCTGGCCGATTGACCTTGCGGTTCCCGGGGAATTTTGCCGTTCCGTAAATGTGCCTTTTCATGTGGTGGAAACTGAAATCGCCAAGATAGCTTTCGAAGAGAGGGGAGGCGACAACCCGTGCGCCATCTGTTCACATCTGCGCCGCGGCGCCCTGCACGGTAAAGTCCTGGAACTGGGCTGCAACAAGGTTGCCCTGGGCCACCACCTGGACGATGTTATAGAAACTTTTTTTATGAGCCTGATCCATACCGGCCAACTGCGCGTCTTTTCACCGGTTACTTTTCTTGACCGTACCGGTCTGACAATGATCAGGCCGCTGGTTTACCATCCTATAGAAGAAATATTCTCTTTTGTTGAAAAAGAAAATTTGCCTTTCGTGCCAAATTCCTGCCCCGCCAACGGCCTCACCCAGAGGGAAAC
>CAZPXL010000026.1:0-15429 GCA_964591005.1 uncultured Eubacteriales bacterium | reverse complement strand
GTGGTGTAGTAATTGCTTGGCTGCTGTGCTCCGTATCCAGTAAATTATGGCCACTTTGGGAGATATTGGACCGTCTTAAATTCAACACAGATTCCGGCATTTTATAATCTTGTGTTACCAAGGCGTTTTTTTATGCAGCTGATTACCCGCTCCACTTCGCCGCCATCCATATTCGAACCGGACGGCAGGCAAATCCCTTTCTCAAATAATCCCGATGATATGTCCCTGTTTATTTCATGGGTATAATAAAGGCAATCCTTGAACAGGGGCTGGAGGTGCAGGGGTTTCCAGACGGGCCGCGCCTCTATGTTCTGATCAGCCAGAGCGTCGATAATATCCGCCGCGGACACGCCGCACCGGTCCGGCTCCACCTGCAGGGCTGTAAGCCAGCGGCTGGAAAACCCGTAAGGGGCTTCGGACATAAATTCGAGACCGTCAATGTCGGACAGGGCTTCGTAATACCTGCCGAAGACATCGCGGCGCGCCCTGACGCGATCGTCCAAAACTTTCAGCTGTCCCCTGCCGATGGCAGCCAGCACATTGCTAAGCCGGTAGTTGAAACCAATTTCACTGTGCTGGTAATGCCTGGCCGGATCTCTGGCCTGGGTCGACCAGAAACGGGCTTTATCCAGCGCCGCCAGGTCTTCTGAGACCAGCATGCCGCCGCCCGAGGTGGTGAGAATTTTATTGCCGTTAAAGGAATAGATCCCGAACTTACCCAGGGTGCCGCTGGCTTTACCCTTGTATGTAGCGCCAAGTGACTCGGCAGCGTCCTCTATAACCGGCACATTATAGTGGCCGCAGATGTCTAACAACGGGTCAAGGTCAGCGCTCTGTCCGTATAAGTTTACAACCACCACCGCCCTGGGCAACTTTCCTTTTTTCTCAGCCTCCCAAAACGCCCCCTCCAGCGCCGTAGGCGACATATTCCATGACTCCGGTTCGGAATCTATGAATACCGGCCGGGCCCCCTGATACAGTATCGGGTTTGCGCTGGCGATAAAAGTCAGTGATGAACAAAACACAACGTCGCCCGGGGATACCCCCACCAGGCGCAGCGCCAGGTGAATGGCTGCCGTGCCCGAACTAAGGGCCAGGGCGCCTGCAGCGCCAACGTAATCGGCCAACTCCCTCTCAAAGGCGTCGACATGGGGCCCTAACGGCGCAATCCAGTTAGTTGAAAACGCCTCGGCTATATAATCAAGTTCGTTACCGCTCATGTGCGGGGTTGACAGGTAGATGCGCTTGCTTTTATCCACTAACGAACATCTCCTTTTATGTTATATGACCGTAAAATTCCGGGTTCTCTCTCAGCCAGGCGCAGGTGGCGCCAAGGCCTTTCGCCATGCTGTAAGACGGTTTAAAGCCAAGCATTTCTTTTATCTTGCTGTTGTCAATAAAAAGCCTGCGGCCGGAGGATGGAGCATCCAGGTGGAGGACCGGGCTGTCACTGCCTGTAACCTGTATCACCTCCCGTGCCAGCTCGCTCATTGAAACACAGTCATCACCGGCGACATTAAAAACTTCGTTTTCTGCTTCCGGCCTGTAGATGCTCAATATGACCGCTTCCGCGAAGTCAGCCGCATAAGTATAGGTGCGGCTGTCAGAACCATCCCCGTGGACAGTCAGGGGCCGGCCGCCCACTGCCTGGAGCAGGAACTTGATCGGTACGCTGACCCTTGCATTCCTCGGGCCGTAAATGTCTGCCACTCTTAATATGACACAGCGGAGACCGCCGCCCCTCGCCATGGCTGCGCACAGGTTTTCGCCCGCCAATTTAACCGCCCCGTGGATGAGGCCAGGCTCCAGGGGGTGGTTTTCATCAATGGGATTGTACCTGCCGTTGCCGTAAACACCTATGGAAGAAATATATATAAGCAGAGCGTCACGGCTGATTGCGGCCTTGATCAGGTTGCAGACTCCCGCCAGGTTTTCTGAAATCAAGGCGGCGTCCAGCGAGCGCTTACGCAGCGCCATGGGGAAAGCCAGGTGCACGATGGTGTCGGCGCTTTCAGCGGCAACCCGGACCTGCCCCTCATCAGCGATTGTGCCCCTGTAAAATTTTATTTTATGTATAACCCTGTCAAGATTCGCTCCCCTGCCGGTGTCGCAGTCATCTATAACAGATACACCGGCGCCCTCCGCGACCAGGGCCTCACAAAAAAGCGAGCCAAGAAACCCTGCGCCTCCGGTAACCAACACGTTTCTGCCCTTTAACCTCATAGAGTGCTCACCCTGTTCACATTTTGATTGTCTGAATTAATCCTTTCCGCCATCCGGTACCAGGGAAAAAAGTTTACTTGCTCCGGGCAGCCACCGGGTGCCAGCAATTGGTTGAGCATACACATTTCCTTGCGTTTATGGACTTTTTTCCCTATATAAAAGGGCCTCACGCCGTCCCTGGAGAATGTGCTTTTATAACGGAAGATCCCGTCTCCCTCATGGTAGCCTCCCCCAAGTACAAAATAACGGATTCCCCTGTTTTTAGCCCAACAGATAGCTTCATGCTTCAAAAGGTTGTTCGGCCTGCATTCAAAATACTGTTCCATGGTCCCGCCCAGGAAAGAGTGAATATAGGTGTCGTTAAACAACAGCAGCTCGGCGGAAACCACTTCCCCGTTTCTCAAAGTATAGGCGTACAAAAAGTGTCCTTTCAGGTTACTATGGATACGACCGTAAAACTCCTTCCCGAAATAGTAGGAAGGACTTGCCCCGTTCCTTTCCAGGGTATGGTGATAAATGGAAAGAAAGTCTTCAAAATGCTCCGGCCCTTCCTCCAGGATCACAACAAGTTCCTCACGGCGGGCCTTATTAATGTTCTTCCGGTTACTGCGCTGGTAACCGGACCAGATCTCCTCGTGTGACCGGTTGAGGTCCACGTATACAACCGAGGACACTTTTTCCACTTCCATACGTTTGTCAGCCTGCAGGTGGTTTTCCAGCAGGGGATGATATCTTACAAATTCGGTGACTATATTTTGAGCTGAACAGTATTCTTCAAAAGACAGGACAAATCTCTCCCAGGCGCCCTTCCCCGCTCCCCTGGTAGACAATGGCCCCCCGTAGCCGTAAGGTGTGGTGATGTCATAAAGGCCAGTTTCCAGTTTGCTGGTTGAAGCGGCGATCGAATTCACCCGCCGCAGCAGGAAAGGGTATGCGACGACATCAGGACCTTCCCGGTAGATAAAAAGCCTTGGTTCACCACTGTGCCTGTACAAGTCACAGTACTCCGGCCGGTAATGGATGTCCGGTTTCGGACCTAACCACTGTTCCAGTATTTCCAGCCATTTATTCCGGTTGTCCAACTTTATCACTTCACACCAGCCCATTTCAGACCGCCTTTCTTATAGACTTCTATGCCTGTCAGTACCTGACCCAGTAATACAGGAGCTTTACATATTCCATGATCACGGTGCGCCTGGCATACTCTGCGCCGGGTTGGCCTTTTACATCAGTACCGGGAGGCGCCGCGCAGTATGTCAGCCTGATCCCGCTGTCCTTATACGCCCTTTCAAACACCATCTTTGTCCGCCTCATATGGTATGGGGAGCTTACAACGATGGCAGATTTAAAGTTCATTTTTTGCATAATCTCACGCGTAAATAAAGCGTTTTGATAAGTACTTACAGCACTTTCTTCCAGGATGATGTCTTCTTTTTTTACACCCATCCGCACGGCCCTTTCCGCCATTTGTCCGGCGGAGGGGCTGATACCGGACATGATAATCCTCCCGGATAACCCGGAGTTGTAAAGCTTAGCGGCGTATATATCCCTTCCCTGCCCGCCCGACAGTGCGATTATGACATCAGAGGTCCGGGGCGGTTCGCTGAGCACCAGGAAACCGTACAGGGCGGGCCAGGGATTGTAAGCTGCAAAGGCTGCCGCTATAACTACAATCGTTATTATGACTGTTATCAAAACAAGGGCACGTATCCTGAGCAATTTCCGTCTCCCTCCAGGCAGGACCGGGGTTGCCTTTAGTTCATCGATCTACATTGGCCCGCGCTTCCCATAAATTCATCCATTACCGTAGTGTCTGACCCCTTGGCGCTGATGCCTTCCCGTTTCAACACGGAAAACACCGTCATCCAGAGAATTTTTGTATCCAGCCAGTTGTTCCAGTTGTCCACGTACCAGACATCCAGCTTAAAGCGGTCTTCCCAGGTTAACGTGTTGCGGCCGTTTACCTGGGCCCAGCCTGTGATGCCCGGCTTAACCTCGTGCCTGCGGTACTGCTCCGGAGTATAGCGAGACAGGTACCTCATCCTGAGGGGACGCGGCCCGACCAGGCTCATTTCGCCTTTAATCACGTTGATTAGTTCAGGAAGTTCGTCCAGGCTCGCTCTGCGCAGAAAGCGCCCAAATGACGTTACCCTCAGTTCCGCTGGCAGCTCTCTGCCGTTTTCGTCATATAGATCCAGCATGGTCCGGAACTTGTAAATGATAAAAGGCCTGCCGCCAAGACCTGGCCGCTTTTGGCGGAAAATGACAGGAGAACCCAGCTTTAATCTCACCAGAAGTGCGACAAAACATATCACCGGCAGCAGCAGCATCATGGCCAGCAGGGCAATTAAAATATCCACAGACCTTTTTAATTCTGTTGAACGCACGTTTTATCCACCTCCAGCAGGTCCATTGACTCCAGTATCGACCTGTTTACTTTGCGCACGTCATACTTCTCCTCGGCTGTTACCCTGCTCTTGATACCCATTTCGGCTACCAGCGCCGGGTTGACGATAAAGCACTCCATCGCGTCGGCCAGGGCAATGCTGTCTTTGACCGGCACCAGGAACCCGTTCATATTTTGCCGCACGGTCTCACGGCACCCCGGCGCATCAGTAGTAATTACCGGACGCCCCATCGACAAAGCCTCAAGGATGGACCGGGGAGTCCCTTCCGGGTAAAAGGAAGGCAGTACGAATACACTGCACTCAGAAATATACGGCCTCACATCGCTGGTACAGCCAAGGTATTCCACGGTCCCTTCAGACTGCCAGAACTCTATTTCTTCCTGCCGTATGGCTGAAGGATTACTGTCGGGGGGCCCCAGGATCTGAAAGCGGACCTCCGGAAAGCGGGGTTTTAAAAGCCTGGCCGCTTCCACAAATTCCGCGATGCCCTTTTCCCGGATCAGCCTGGCTATAAGCAGGAATATCACCGGGTTGGCTTTTGCCTTAACGAAAGAGAATTTCTTAATATCCACACCTGAGCCGTTTATCAGGACTGCGCTGTCACCATTGGGCAGCAGACCAAATTTTTTAAATACCGCGATGTCGTCCGGGTTTTGAAAGAAAATTCTGGCATTTTTACAAAGGGCCTGTCTGTAAAGGATCCTGACCAGACTGAGGAGGAGCTTTTGTTTTAGCGACCTTCCGGCGAAAGCATACCCCAACCCGGTAATCATCGAATATACCCGGGGCACGCCAACTGCCCGGGCCGCCAGCGACCCGTATATGACAGGCTTTATGGTATAGGACAAAAGAATATCCGGCTGCAGCCGCTTGAATTCTTTCATCAGCAGCCTTGTCGCGGCTAAATCTTTAAGCGGGTTCAGACCTGTGCGCTGAAGCGGGATGCGCTGGTATTGGGCGCCTATGGCGCCCAGTTCCCTTTCAAAGCCGTCTTCCGGCGCCATACCCACAACCTTGTGTCCTAAACGGATCATGTCTTTGATCAGTTCTCCCCGGAAATTAATCAGGGATTTTGCGTAACCGCCGAAAATTAGTATCTTAGCCAAGTGAAAGGCCCTTCTTCCGTATTTATTTATCAACTGACCGGTTGCTTCAGATTTCAAGATTTTTGAGCCAATGCCAATTTCTCAGCGACCAGTCAACAGTTTTTTCAACACCTCCCTCCAGGCTGAACTCCGCTTTCCAACCAAGAATTGATCCCGCCCTGCTGACGTCAGCCCAGGTGTCCTTCATATCCGCCATATGAGGTGGGAGGTATTGGACCATGGCATGCCGCCCTGTATAAAACTCTATCAGCCGGACCAGTTCTATAAGTTGGCTGGGGCTGTTGTTACCCAGGTTGATGACCTGAAAACCAACAGACTTCAGCGCCCTGACAGTTCCCCTGGCTATATCATCTATATATGTGAAATCCCTGCTTTGAGTACCGTCGCCGTATATTCTCAGAGGTACATCATCCTGAATACACCTGATAAAGCGGAAGACGCTCATATCCGGCCTGCCTGCCGGGCCGTACACGGTGAAATATCGCAAAACGCTGACGTCAATGCCGTACAGGTGGTGGTAAGTATAGGCCAGCGCTTCAGCAGACTTTTTTGAAGCCGCGTAGGGCGAAATCGGGGTGTTTACCGGCAGTTCTTCCTTAAATGGCATTTCCTGCCCCGCGTAAAGCGACGAGGTGGACGCCAGGATGAATTTTCCCGTACCGCACTGCCGGCAGAGTTCAAGCAGGTTTAATGTGCCTCCGGCATTGGTGGAGAGGTAGACAAACGGGTTTTCCAGGCTGTATCGCACACCCGCCCTGGCTGCTTCGTTAATTACGGCTGCCGGCCGGAAGTCCCGGAAAATTGACCGCATCGATGCAAAATTCTCTATATCAGCCTGGAAGAATGTAAAACGGTAATATTTCTCGAGGGCGCCCAGGCGCCACAGCTTCAACCTGACATCATAGTATTCATTCAAATTGTCCACGCCGATAACCCGGTGTCCCTGTTCAAGCAGCATTTCCGCAACCCTGCTGCCGATAAACCCGGCGGTGCCGGTGACAAGGATTGTTTGCATTTGTTTTACCTCCATTATCAGCGGCCGAAGCCGAAGTACTGAAAACCAAGAATTTGCATTTCCTGAGCATTCAGCACGTTACGGCCGTCGATAATAATTTTCTGCTTCATCAAATCTTTAAGACTGCTGTAAGGCAGGTGCAGGAATTCCTTCCACTCGGTCAGCAGGACCAGCGCGTCTGCTTCCCTGGCCAGTTCTTCCAAGCCGCACGTATATTCCACTTCCAGATCCGGGTAGTTTTTGCGGCAGTTCTCCATAGCCACAGGGTCGTATACGCGTACCCGCGCCCCCAATTCTACCAGCCTGCCGGCAATTGTGATCGAAGGGGCGTCACGCAGATCATCGGTGTCAGGCTTGAAAGAAAGCCCGAGAAGGCCGATGGTGCTGCCGCGAATTACCTTCAGCGCGGTCTGCAGTTTCTTAATGATCTCCTCCCGCTGGCGCATGTTGACATATACAGAAGCGCTGCTTAGCGGCATTTCCAGGCCGTATTGCCCGGCGGTGTGGATCAGCGCCTGGACGTCCTTACCAAAACAGCTGCCGCCCCAGCCCACCCCCGCGCTCAAATAGCGGGATCCGATCCTTTTGTCAAGCCCGATACCGGCGGCGACTTCCCAGATGTCGGCTCCCACTTTCTCGGCGAGGCAGGCAATTTCGTTGATATATGATACCTTCATGGCCAGAAAGGTGTTGGCAGCATATTTAATCAGCTCGGCGCTGGTCGGCGTGGTAACAATAAAAGGCGGCCGGGTATAACCATCCGGCCTCGGGATAAAGCCGGGAGGCGTGAAGCTTTGTTCCAGAATCGGCGAGTACAGCTGGTGCAAACGCCTTACCGGCTCATCATCGGCAGCGCCGACCACGATGCGGTCCGGGTAAAACGTGTCCTGCAGGGCGACTCCTTCCCGCAGGAACTCCGGGTTGGATGCAACCGCGACCGGACATTCGATCCCCCTCTGACGCAGGTGCATGCTGACAATGGACTCCACCCTCCGGGCCGAGCCAATCGGCACCGTGGACTTGTTTACAATAACGGGAAGGCTGGCAGCGGAAAGCCTCGAACCGAGTTCACGGGCGGCTGCTTCAACATATACAAGGTCAGCGTCACCGTTTTTTTTGCGCGGGGTCCCCACGGCAATGATAATTACATCAACGTCACCCTCGAAAGAATCCCAACAGCCGAAAGAGACTTGCTCGCTCACTTCCGCCAGCAGTTCCGGCACACCGGTTTCATGTATGAACATAAGGCCGTTCTGCAGGGCCTTAATCTGGTTTATATTTTTTTCAATGCAGTGCACCCGGTGGCCGATATAGGCCAGGGCCACAGAGGTCGTCAGGCCGACGTACCCGCACCCAATAACAGCAACCTTCATTCAAGCTATCCCCCAAACTTATTTAGCTTATTTAAACCACCTGTTCCCGCTGAACCTCTCTCGGTCCGGGCAGGACCAATTTAAGAGAATCAAAGATATCCCGGGTGCTGCAGAAAGCCCCCTTCTTGTACAGGTTTGCCAGGACATATTCCAACGGTGTAATTTCTACCTGGGACGACCTGGCTATGAAGATCCTTCTGTGTTTGGTAGCGCCGGCGCCTTCCTCGGCCGTTAACAGTTCTTCTTCCAGTTTTTCTCCGGGGCGCACCCCGGTAATTTTAATATGAATATCCTTATCCGGCTCCAACCCGGACAGGGTGATCATGTCCCTGGCCAGGTCCAGTATTTTTACCGGGTTACCCATATCCAGTATGAAAATCTCACCGCCCCTGGCGATAGCTCCCGCCTGTATTACGAGCTGGACCGCCTCCGGAATGGTCATGAAATACCGCTTCATATCAGGGTGGGTAACCGTTATTGGACCGCCGCCGGCGATTTGCCGCTGAAAAATTGGCACCACACTGCCGCTGCTGCCCAGCACATTGCCAAAACGCACAGCCGTAAAAATCGTGCCGCATCCTCCGTTCTGGTTCTGCACAATAAACTCCGCTATACGCTTGGTCGCGCCCATTACACTGACCGGGTTTACAGCCTTGTCCGTGGATACCATGACAAAGACTTTTACCCCGGTCATCCCCGCGGCCTCCACCACGTTCCTGGTGCCAAAAACATTTGTTTTGACTGCCTCATCGGGGTGGAGCTCCATCAACGGGACATGCTTGTGCGCCGCCGCGTGAAAGACTACTCCAGGCATATGTTTTTTAAAAACAAGGTCAATTTTTTCCCTTTCCCTGATATCAGCAATCTCAACGGCCAGGGGCAGATTCGGGAACTTTTCCTGCAGCTCCAGCCAGATGTTGTGGATGTCGTTTTCTCCGTGACCCAGCAGCACCAGCTCGCGAGGGCCGAAAACCGCCGCCTGGCGGCAGAGCTCGGAGCCAATGGACCCCCCCGCCCCGGTAATCAACACCGTTTCATCCCTGAGGTAACCGGCCACTTCCTCCAGGTCAACGCGGACCGGCTCCCGGTGCAGCAGGTCTTCCAACTGCACGGGACGAAGGTTATTTACAGAAACGTCCCCGTTGATAATCTGGTACATACCCGGCAGAATCTTCAGTTCGGCCTTTGTTCCCCGGCAGATCTCAACTATTTCCCTTACAACACCGCTCTCTACCGAAGGCATCGCGATTATGATAAGGTCGATATTGCAGCGGTTTACTATGGCCGGAATGTCGCTGCGGCATCCCAGGACAGGCAAGCCCAGCAGGCTGAGGTGGTTTTTCCCGGGGTCGTCATCTATAAAGCCGGCCGGGATAATATTACCCTGATGGCTCTTAAGCTCTCTTGCCACCATGGCGCCCGCGTCCCCGGCGCCAACTATCAACGCCCGCCGGCACGGCTCCCCTGACTTCGCCCTCCTGCAGCTGATGATAATCCGCCAGGTGAGCCTGGACCCGCCGACCATGATGATAATAAATGCCCAGTACATACCGACGACGCTGTACGGAAGCGGCCACCTGGTGAAAAATATCAGCGCGGCGGCGCCCAAACAGCCCAGTGTGACCGACTGCAATATCGCTACCAGTTCACCAAGACTGGCATATGCCCATACCCTGTTATATAACCTGAAGATATAAAAAATACCCAGGTACAAAACGGTGAAGAACGGCGCCAGGATGAAATTGTAACGAAGAAAATAATCAAGCTCGCCGGTGCCGTAAAATTTAAATATTAACGGAATAGCCATGCCGATATTTATCAAAATCGCGTCACAGGCCAGCAAGAAAACAAGTCTAGCGCTGTTTTTCAAAAAGGATCACCCGCTTAAGTTAATTTTGTGTTGACTGTTCTGACAGTCCTGAGCAACCTTCACTTGACAAGGCGCCAGCCTGGTTTACCCTGCCGCTTGACTCCATACGAAAAGCCAGCAGTGCCGAACCGGCCAAACCCAGTAATAAAATCAGGGTTGTATTTATAATTTTGCCGGTCATCACCGGAGCCGGAGACGACATCGCGGGAGATATCAAAACCACGCTGGTAGTACCAAGGTCAACCTCACGGGCAATCCTGGCATTGTAAATTTTGCCGGACAAATAAGTGAGTGTATCGGTAATGCGTTTTTTCTCGTCATTGGTTGTCGCTTTGCCGAGGTCCGCTTTCAGCGCTTCACTCTCGGCAAGCATCATTTGAACGGAATTATTGAGCAGCTTTTTATTAATATCAGTCAGCATCACGCCATATTCGCCGCACACCGAATTTGCCATGTCGGCTGAAAGACCGGGGTCTTTACTCCTGGCAGTGACCTTTATAACATTGGAATCTTCATCGCCTGATGACACCTTGATATCCCCGGCCAGTTTTTTGAGGGTGTACCCCTGCTCGCCAAGCCCCAGTCTCTCAATTACGCGCCTCATCACAGCCTCGTCTGCAACCAACCCCATATGGGTTTTTAAAGACAGGGGCGGTACCCTTGGTATAGAAGACGTTATTGTATCCAGGCTGTTACTCTGGACGTAACCGGAACTCTGGTTCGCCACCTGGGTCAGCAGCACGGACGCGGTAGACTCATAAACAGGACGCAAGACTATAAAATTCAGGACAAAGCCTGCCAGGCCCGAGAGCAGAGTAACTGCGACAATGATTTTACTTCGGCGCCTTATTGCTTTCCAGAAAGCGTTCACTGCCTCTTTGCTCATGGCATCGCTTCTATAATCGCTGTTTCGATCCAATGGATTACCTCCTTGCCCTGCTTACATCTTTTATATTTATTGGTGAATTTTAACAGCCATGTTTTAATTCTATGCTCCAACCCTTTGAAAGTTGACATAAAAAAATAACCCTTTCTGACAACTCCCTAAAAAAGGTATGCTGCCAAAAAGGGAAATATGAAAATATTGTAACATGTTTACATGTGTTCAAAAACTTTGTGTCTTCGTTTTTCTTTTATACCGGGCCACCCGAATACACGGCTGAGTTTGACGTAAATCCACTTGGATTCCTTGGTCAGCAGCGGTCCTAATACCGCCAGAATAAAAACATAAAGAGCGATGAAAGGCTGCAGTACCGGCAGCAACCCCCCCGCCGCAGCCAGTTTTGCCAGTATTATTGAGAACTCGCCGCGGGATGTTATGGTCAAACCTATATTGGTGGAAGCCAGGTGGGAATACCCGGACATGCGGCCAGAGGCCATCCCGGAGACAAAGTTGCCGATTAATGTCAGCCCCACCGCCCCTAAAGCAGGCCAGACCGCGCCACTAAGAGAAAGGGGGTCAATGCTCAGCCCAAAACTAAAGAAAAACATTGCCCCAAATAAGTCTCGAAAAGGGACTAAAAGCTTTTCTATCCGTTCCATGTGCTCAGTCTCAGCGAGCACCAGGCCGACTAATAAAGCGCCGATAGCTTCCGCGACATGGATAGTTTCCGATAGTCCGGCTGTTATGGTGAGGATTGCAAACAACACCAGCATAAATACTTCGTCAGAGGGTATATCCAACAGCCTGTTTAATTGTGAGAGGAGCCTGCGCCCCAGGAAGAGAAATACCAGCATAAAACCAAGCGCCAGGCCCGCAGATTTAAAAACCCCCAGGGTAGAAGTCGCGCCGGTTAAAACCAGTCCTGATACAACAGAAAGATAAACAGCTACAAAAACGTCCTGAAACATCATAAGCCCGAGTATCATTTCTGTCTCCGGCCTGACTGACCGTTTTAAGTCAACAATCATTTTGGCTACAATGGCGCTGGATGAAATAGTTGTGACCCCTGCGACGATAAGGATTTCCTTCAACGGCCAGCCCATCAGCAGCGGGAAAATCAGTCCAAGCGTCAGGTTGATGGCCATGTAAACAGTTCCGCCCCTGATAATGGAACGGCCAGCCTTCATTAAACGCCCGACAGAGAACTCCAGTCCCAGGTGAAACAGCAGGAAGAGGATACCCAAACGGCCCATGAAATTAATTAATTGAGCACTTTCAATGAAGCGGAGATCAAAGAAACCTATAGGCGGTACGTGCGGGCCTACAACCATACCCGCCAATATCAGCAACGGCACAATTGAAAACCGCAGGCGTGAGGATAACAGGGCGGCCAATGCGATAATGCCCAGGGCAAACCCAACTTGGAGAAGAATATTCTGCTCCATAGGCTAAATGCTTCCCTGCTGGATTAATTGTTTACAGGCCTTTACCTTGGCCCTTTCGCCCAGCATCACCAGGGTAGCCCCTTCCCGGATCGTTTGATCAGGCCCGGGATTGACTATTTTCACCTGGTCGCGCTTCACAATGGCAATGATTGTTGTTCCTGTCTTCTTGCGAATTCCCAGGTCCCCTATTGTCAGCCCAATTGCTTTTGAACCAGGCTCAACTTTATACCATTCGATGAACATTTCATCAAAAGCCACGTCAACCGATTCCAACGCCTTGGGCATATACGACATACCGCCAAGAATACCTCCGACACGGCGGGCCTCGGTATCATCAAGTGTAACCATCGATATGCTTTCTTCCGGGTCATCGTTATCAAAATGGTGTATTTCACGCCTTCCATCGTCGTGTACGACAATAACAAGTTTATCTCCGCTACGCGCGTTAATCTGGAATTTTCGCCCGATTCCCGGCAGGTCGGACTCCCGTATTAAAGTCATAAACACCCTCCTGTATTATTCGATATGTAATTATTTTTTATTTTTATATGAATTATACTATAAAATTGCAATCCGCCCCCAGCGATTAGAAAAATGAACAATAAGTTATCTCTCGCAGATACAATAAAAAGCGCTCCCGCCGGAATCAAAAAAGCACACGCGAACCGTCCGTGTGCTTGTTGTTCTTCCTTATTTAGACAGCTTTTCCCGGAGCATGGTGTTGACCACGCCGGGATTAGCCTGGCCCCTGGTGGCTTTCATTACCTGGCCTACCAAAAAGCCGATAGCCTGCTCCTTGCCAGACTGAAAATCCGCCACTGATTTTAAATTCTTATTGATCACTTCTTCAATAATCCGCGTCAGCTGGCTCTCGTCGGATATCTGGGACAGGCCCTTTTCTTTAACCAACTGTTCCGGCTCTTTACCCTCCTCAAACATAGCCTCGAAAACCTCTTTGCCCATCTTATTGCTGATGGAGCCTTTTTCGATCAACTCCAGCAGCGAAGCCAGGCCGCCAGGGGTAATTTTTGATTCACTTAGTTCCATACCGCGGGCGTTCAGCAGCCGTAAAAGTTCACCCATAATCCAGTTGCTGATTTTTTTAGCATCGGGATATTTTTTCAGCGTGGCGTCAAAGAACTCTGCGAGAGCAAAAGAACTGGTTATTACTCCGGCATCGTAGGGCGGCAGCCCGTGCTCCTCAACCAGGCGCTTCCTGCGCGCGTCAGGCAATTCCGGGATGGAGGCCTTCAAATTATCAATCCACTCTGCTGACAGCTCAACTGGGGTAACTTCCTGCTCGATAAAACACCTGTAATCCGGGTTTTCCTTATTGCGCATGGATACCGTGATACCCTTGTTTTCATCCCAGCCGCGGGTTTCCTGGATAATCCTTTCACCATCCTCCAGCTCATCTATCTGCCTGTCCACTTCGTACTCAATAGCCCGCTGCACAGCACGGAAGGAGTTCATATTCTTTATTTCTGTTTTCGTTCCCAGGGCGGCAGTTCCAACCGGGCGCACTGAGACGTTGGCGTCACAGCGCAGTGAACCCTGCTCCATTTTTACATCGGAAACACCGGTGTATTCCAGGATAGCCTTCAGCTTCTCCAGGTATGCTTTAGCCTCTTCACCCGAGCTCAGCTCAGGTTCCGATACAATTTCTATAAGGGGCATACCGGACCGGTTATAGTCCACAAATGAAGAACGGGAAGTCATAATTGATCCGCCTAAATGGGCCAGTTTCCCGGGATCTTCTTCGATATGGGCCCTGGTGATGTTAATCCGTTTATTCCGGCCATCTACATCTATATCAATATATCCCTTATAAGCGATGGGCCGAAAAACCTGTGAGATCTGAAATCCCTTGGGCAGGTCAGGATAGTAATAATTTTTTCTGTCAAACCAGGTATAGGTCCCTATTTCACAATTCAGAGCCAGGCCGGCCCTGGCAGCCAACTCTACAGCTTTTTTATTCAAGACGCCTGTACTGCCCGGCAGTCCCAGGCAGACGGGGCACACCTGGGTATTGGGCGCCTGGCCGAATTCCGTGGAACAGCCGCAAAATAATTTCGTCTCGGTCTTCAACTCCACGTGGACCTCTAAGCCGATAACCGCTTCGTATCTACTCATCTTGACCCCCTATAGATATATTATTAAAAGGCTAAGCCGGGTTTTGGCCTGGTTAGTTCTGTATTTTGCTCCAAAGTGTAACCCACCCTCAGCAGGGTCTCCTCGCCAAAATGCCGGGCGATTAGCTGCAATCCCACAGGCAGGCCATTCGCCATGCCAAAAGGAAGGGACATGGCAGGCAAACCAGCCAGGTTAACCGGTACGTTACAGGCTTTAGATAAATAAGCCGCCATAGGACCGTCAACTTCTTCTTGTATTTTGAAAGCAGTAGTGAGGCTGGCAGGCGATAAAAGGCAGTCGAATTTCTCAAAAGCCCGGGCAAAATCCTGCTTGATCAGAGTGCGGACCTGCAGGGCCTTAACATAATAATCATTGTAATTAGCTGCGCTCAGCACATGAGTGCCCAGCATGACCCGTGTTTTCACCTCGTATCCGAAGCCCTGGCTGCGGGTTTTTTTGAACATGCTCAACACATCGTCGGCACCTACCCTTAAACCATACCTGACCCCGTCATAACGGGCCAGGTTGGAACTGGATTCAGCAGAGGAAATGATGTAGTGGGCCGGCAGAGCGTATTCGGTATGAGGCATGGCAACCTCTTCACATATGGCGCCCAGTTCCTCCAGCTTGCTGGCAGCTTCCCGTACCCTTGCCGCCACCTGGGGCGCTGTGCCTGCAAAATATTCTTTGGGCAGGCCAATCCTCAACCCTTTCACATCATTTACCAGGCTCTTTTTAAAATCAGGCACTTCTACAGAAGCTGATGTTGAATCCCTGGCATCGCGGCCGCAGATAATATTTAAGACCAGGGCAAGGTCCGTCATATCCCGGGTATAGGGTCCGATTTGATCAAGAGAAGAAGCGTAGGAGATCAGGCCATAGCGGGAAACGCGTCCGTAAGTGGGCTTAAGCCCTATAACACCGCAAAAAGCCGCCGGCTGGCGGATCGAGCCTCCTGTGTCTGAACCTAAAG
>CAZPXL010000025.1:13501-15478 GCA_964591005.1 uncultured Eubacteriales bacterium | reverse complement strand
GAGTGCTTGACTGGCAGTCAAGAGGTCGAGGGTTCGATCCCCTTCAGCTCCACCATTGAAAACCGAAAGCCGCTCGAAAGAGCGGCTTTTTTGTTTCCGGGGCGGTTTAATGAAATATGCCGTCCAACTGCGTGACGGGAAGGGTGAAGACATTCCTTTTCATTGGATATGATTCGTCCCCGGGGAATATCACGAAGGCCTTTTCGCAGGCGAGATCGTCGATTGCGCTCCAGAAACCCCTGCCGGGTTTTGGACTCAACGAGTATTTGATCTCCACAGCGGTTGGTCTGCCCTTGCCGTCAAGGAGCAGCAGGTCTATCTCCGCCCCTGCGGAGGTCCGGTAGAAATAAGCCTCCCAATCGTCCGGCTTTGCGGCAATGATCTGTTCAATAATGAATCCCTCCCAGGACGCTCCGGCACAAGGGTGAGCGTCAAGGTCATCTCTTTCCTTGATGCGCATCAGCGCGTGAAAGAGACCGGGATCACGTATGTACACTTTGGGAGACTTTATCAGCCGTTTCTTGACGTTCGCATAGAAAGGCTGGAGCTGCCGTACGACAAAGGTATCTGAAAGGACATCAAGATAGTGCTTTGCGGTGGGAGCCGAAATTCCCAGACTTCCCGCGATCTTTGACGCATTCCACAATTGTCCGTGGCTATGCGCCAGCATCGTCCAGAATCGCCTGAGCTGCGATGCCGGCACCCGCATTCCAAGCTGAGGTATGTCCATTTCCAGATAGGTCCTGATGAAGGCATCCCGCCACGAATAGCTTTCGTCAATGCCGGCAGCAAGATAGCTTAGGGGATAACCCCCCCGAAGCCACAATCGGTCGCTGTTCTTCTGACCGATCTCATCGAGGCAGAAAGGCAGCAGTTCCCGATATACGATCCGCCCTGCGAGTGTCTCCGAGGCCTGCCTCACAAGGGCGGGTGATGCGGAGCCAAGGATAAGGAACCGGCCGGCGCTTCTCTTTTGGTCCACGAGCGCCCGTATGAGCGGGAAGAGTTCCGGCATGCGCTGGACCTCGTCAATGATGACCAGCCGGTCTTCGTATGTTCGCAGGTACATCTCGGGATCGCGGAGCTTGTTAACGTCGGAGGAGAGTTCCAGGTCAAGGTAAAGGGATCTCGTTTTCATCTTTTCGAGGATCATTTTGGCCAGGGTGGTTTTTCCGGCCTGTCGGGGGCCGACAAGACCCACGACAGGGAATTCCCTCAGGGAATCCTCAATTGAGGCCTCTATCTTTCTCGATATCATCCTTGTATATTAAAAGATTATATTTCGATTTACAAGGATAATATTCCCCGGTGCACTAGAGGCGAAAAAGGCGGTCTCATCCCGTAACGGGCCAGCGGGGTCTTCGCGAGATGCGTATCGAGTAAGGTTTGAGAAATCCTTTATCGTTTCTTTCGCAGTCCCTTGTAGTCATACGCCGTGTCGTACTCGACGGTGCCGAAAAGCTTCGATATCTCTTCTTGCTGGCGGCGCTGTATGAATTCCTTCAGGGCGGCGTTGACGGTATCCTCCTTCCGCTGGAGCTACGGGGTTCTCTTCACTGTCAGATTCATCTGTATCTCCGTCCTTCCTCCGCCCATATCGGTGACCGCGAGGCTGACGATCCTGTTGCTCTTCGCGTATTCTCTCTGTGATATGGCGCCGGTGGTGGATGCGGCGGTTTCCTTCCAGCCTTCCGCCTTCATCTTTTCCTTGTAAGCGTTGAGGATCTTTTCGCGGGGTTCCCGGACCTCGAGGCGGAGGAAGCAGCCGTCGCCTGACTCCGCCATGATCGCCTCGCGCACCTCCGCGTTGGGATAGACCATTATGTCCTTCGGGAACTCAGGCGGGACAACCACCTTTCCGTAGCCCTCCACCGTGGTTTTCTTCCCGTGCTCATCCTCCGTGTGCACCTTCACCCTGATGCCCGTGTCCTGCACGGCGCCCTTGCGCCGGGGATTCATGTCGTCTGAACCATGGCG
>CAZPXL010000025.1:0-13491 GCA_964591005.1 uncultured Eubacteriales bacterium | reverse complement strand
CCCGGTGGTCTGTTCCTCGCCGCCCTTGCCGCAGCCCACGAGAACAAGGGAAATGAGCAGAACAAGAACCGGGAGAAATATCCTTCTGGTGTGAGACATAATGGTTCCTCCTTCGTTACTTCCTCACCGGGATTGTACCACAGAGACGGCATGGTTTTAAAAGAACTGTTGGGGATGCAAAAGACGGTTTCATTTCGCAGCGGGCGGGCGGGGTCTTCGCTCCCTGCTAAGCTGCGTGCGGTTTACCCGCTGATTGACCCGGCGTCGCTCAACGGGTGAACTCGTCGCCTGCAAGACTCCTCAAACAGCACCCGTTGCCCTGCGGGACGCTCCTTCCGGGTCAAAGCGGGTCCCAAACCGTACTCGATACGCATCTCGCAAAACCCCCACCCGGCTCCACATAATAAGGACGATAAGAAAATGCTGGTCATCTTACCGGGTCGGGCCGACTTGTATCCCATCTTCGGCTCAAGTCCCTCTTCCTGGCTCAAACCTGTTCCTTCGGTTCTGATTATTTTTTGGGGTGTGTCACACTGTTGCCAGAAGAAGATGGGAAAACAAATGAATGAGGACGGGTTATGGGTTATGGGTTATGGGTTATGGGTTATGGCAAGAAACGTAAGGCTTTTCCTATTACCTGTGACCCATCACCTATCACCCCCCTCTATTATCTGTCTTTTCCCTTGCAACACCACGAGAAAAGGGGTAAAAAAGTAAGGTAAAGACAGTTTGAGGGTTTTGGGGTTTGTGAAGCATTTCAGGGGATTTTCGGCATAGCAGGAAACGCTCTTCCGGCGGGTGTTTGTCGAGGTCTTTGCCTTTACTTAACACTTAAAACCTAAAACTTAACACTTAACACTGTTGTTGTTTTTAACACCGCCAGTCATTTCAGCGTAGGATAAGCATCTGGGCCTTTACGTGGGGTTAGGTGGTTTCGTGAGTCGCTATAAAAATACACCAGAATGGTACAAATGGGTCCAGCATATCCATAGTTTTTCCGTGAACCAGAATAGAAGGTTATGTTTATGGATTCAGCATGATTAAACTGGAAGACTTACAACATAATGTAACTGTGCGCGGTCTTCTCCTAAGTTGCATCGTCACGGTCGTCAGCGTCGAGTGGTATGGGACGAAAGCCTTTGAACTTACGCACAAGACAGGGACAGTCCGAAGTAACGCGCAGATTGGAACAAAGAACGCAGAATGAAAAACTCCAAAACCTCATCTCCAAATGAATTTCAACAGTCTTGTCAGATCGATCCTGAACACCCGGTAGGGGATGTAAGGCTTTTTTCCTATCCTAACTCCTTGAGCAATATTGAACTTCAAGAAGCAATCAATGACCGACTCGAAAAGCTCGGATTCTCGAAGAACACGGAAGGATACGTGATTGAGGGACGACTGACAAAGCAAAGAATACGCGACTTCCATTCGAGAAAACGGGTAGAAGTGTTGCAAAACAACAAAGCGTTCATTGAACAATATGGGCCTGACTTGGTGTTGAATTTTGCGGACGGGAGACAAGTTGATCCCGAAGCAATATCTCCGGAACTTATTGAGGTAAAGCAGGGGTCGAAAGAGTCGCAACTCTTCAGATTTGCATCCCTTTTGTGGTCAGTCCCTGTTTCTCAAGGCTTTGGCCGAAGAATGCGTTTCCTCGTTAGAGACAGGCAAAATGGTCAATTGATAGGTCTTTTTGCTCTCGGTGATCCGGTGTTCAATCTTTCAGCCCGTGACAAATGGATTGGTTGGAAATTTGAAGACAGGAAGGATCGTCTAAAGCATATAATGGATGCCTATGTTGTAGGTTCTGTACCTCCGTATTCTCAACTGATTGGCGGAAAGCTGGTAGCGGCTTTAATGGGGAGCAGAGAGGTTAGAAAGGTATACGAAAGGAAGTACTTTGGACGGAAAGCCGTAATTAGTGGAAAAGAAAACAGAGCAAGGCTTGTTCTGCTTACAACAACATCTGCAATGGGACGATCCTCTCTCTATAACCGTCTTGCGGTACCAAACGGACCCAGGTTCATCAGGATTGGGGAAACACGGGGTTACGGTCACTTCCATCTTTCCGGAGAGATATTCGAACAACTGCGAGGATATCTGGAACTGATCGGTCATCCCTATGCTAAAGGGAATCGTTTTGGTATGGGGCCAAACTGGAGAATCCGCGTTGCCCGAACTGCCCTAGAGAGGATTGGACTCAATGCTGATAATGTCCTCAACCATGGCATTGCGCGGGAAGTATATGCTATACCTTTGGCCGATAATTGGCAGGAAATCCTTCAGGGCAAACAAAAGAGTATTCACTCCCGTCTTCTCTGTGCTTCAGAAATCATGGAGTTCTGTTTGAATCGGTGGATAGTACCAAGAGCCTCCCGCGATAAGCGTTACAAGGATTTTGCTCGTAATAAAATAATGGACTGCCTGCTTAATGGTGGTCCTGGGCCAGCATGGTAAATACCATGGACCTTGCGTATTGGCAAGACCGCCTCGAACAACACTTTAGGGAACTTTCCGTACATAGAAAGGGGATTTCACCTGACAGGCGGGTTTTCGGCTTGGAGCATGGCCTTGACGCAACCGAGACTCGGGCTCTGGCGGACGGAGTTCGAGCACACATTACTGGCGGTCCACCACTGTGGAAGCACGCACTTGCTTGGATTGTCTATGCCGCTGAGATTGGATATCGCTATTCGGGCGATGAGTACTGGCAGACTTTTGAACAGGAAACTCCATGTTGGATTATCAACGGGGATCGCTATTGGCTTCGCCGCTGTTTCCTTTGGTTCGAGAGGGAGTTTCATGGTGCGTTACCATGTGGTATTTGGGCGAAGCACTTCTCAATCATTTGTTGGCCGATCACACACGCCATTCTTCCCAAAGATCTCCAGAGACAACTTGCGCGTATTCTTTACGAATTGCGGCACTCGTTCTCGGCAGAGCTTTTCGAGTCACCCTCAATACTTGGCAATTTTATTGCAGCACGAAGTTGGAACACCACAACGCGCTTCCAAAACCTCGCTCAGGAGAGCCAATTGTTGGGACAAATTGCTGCCGCGTTGCTTCTTCAGGGAGAATTCAGCACAGACAGCCTTATCCACCCAGCAGCGCTTAAAAGAATTGGAGAGGATTTAGACCGGGAGCGCCGGGCGCGCGATTGGCTCCGTGTGGCACGCCGTTTCGCTAAAGAGCGTGCGCAACTGCGCGGACTCGGTTTGCGGGGTCGAGTTACGATACCCTCCCCAAGCAATGCGCGAACCGAGATCACGGAACTTGGGATTGAGCCGCGACTTGTCCTTCGACCGATAGACTCGTTACACACTTCTTGGGAGGTTTCACTCGAAATTCCGGACCTGTCTCATCTACTTGTTCGGTTTCCTCACACGAGGGATATACTGACGGGATCACGTTGCGCAGTCACGGGTTCTAAAGGTCGCCCCCTTGCGCGAGGGCGGTGTTTGCATGGCGCACAGCGTGTCACGCTCTCTAGGTGGCCGCAAGCAGATGAAGTCTTACTTAGGTTTGAACAAACCGATCCACAGCTTGAGTATCTACTCCGTACGGAGTGTCTTCTCCGGCCCGGTCCTACCCGGCTTTTCCGGATCGCCTCTGATGGTCTTGCGTATGAGTGCCGAAGTCTGCGGGTTCGACCAGGGGCACGGTATATCATAGTCGCCACTGCGGTGCCCATCACATCAAATGGACACACGAATCAGATTGAACTCTTGTGCGAGGGCGTCTATGGCTCTGTATTGGAAGTGCCCTCAGCCCTCGACGAAGATTGGGAAGAGACGCTACAGCAACTCGGACTCGGGCAAGCAAAGACAATTGAGGTCTGGCCCGCCGGGCTATCTGCTGTTATCTGGGATGGAGAAGGTTACGGAGAGTGGCTGGCATCCGAGCGCCCTTGCCTTGGTATTCAGACAGATCATCCATTGACTAGTCTCATAATCTCAATGGGAACCAATAAAAATCTAAGCCTCGATCTGACACCAGTGAAGCCAGGTGAACCGATTTTCGTCGAGCTTCCGAATCTTCCAATTGGGCTTCATACCGTGCACGTGTCCGCCCAGGGTAACTTGGCAGAACAGGCTGGATTGATAGGTGACCTCGATGTCGTGATGCGTATCCGGGAGGCACGGCCCTGGTCACCGGGCGTAAGCCCGCACGGTCCCCTAATGGTACAGATGGAACCTTCAGCGCCAACACTTGAACAATTCTGGGAAGGACGGGTTGATGTTACACTTCGAGGCCCGGCTGGCCGCAACGTCAAATGCCGAGTTTCTCTTTTTGAAAGAGATGGCTATGTGTCGACCGTTACCAAACAGCTACCCCCAATGCCTTTGCCAATCGACCCAGATGGCTGGCGTGCCCACTTTGAAAAGCACTTCCGAAAGACAAGGGAAGCTGAAAAATTCTACGACATAGCACGTATCTGTGAGCTTGAGTTCACAGCCAACGAACTGGGCGCATTCACCATACGATGTGAGCGAGACTTTACACCTCTTCGTTGGGCGGTGCGACGGCGAAGTCAGGGCTATTTTGTACGCTTGCTTGACGACAGTGGGTCCGATGCACGCCCTCAAGTGACGTGCATGGCCTTCGAAACACCATGCATTGAGGAGAGAATCGAAATTACTTCAGAATGCGACGTTCCTGAAACCGGTGGGCTGTATGTTGCACGGATCCCTGGTTCCGCGGTTGCGATTATAGTTCCTCCCGTGATTGGGGGGCTTGCTAGCCTTGGGTGTGTCTCAAATGTTGAGGGAGGAACGCGCTCGGTAGAATCGATAACCCGCACCCTTGAAATAGCAAGCCTTTGGGGCTGCGCAAGGTTGCCCGGCGATTTCTTTTCAACGATAAGACGTCGAGGGGTTTTGCTCGCGCTCGCCCGCTATGTCGCGAAATTGCTTGGTGGTGAAAATTGGGCGGAAGCGGAGATTATCGCAAACACGAAAAATGACTGGATTGGGGTATTGAAGAATGCTATTGCAAAACGGCGTGAGGAAGTAGGTTTTGGTTCGGTTCTTGCCCGTGACTACGGGGATCTTGCACTCATTACATGTAACGAGAGGGTCAAGAGGTTCGCTTCGCTCGCATCGAAGTTTCACCTGTTGCAGCCAGCTCTGACTGTTGATGAATTCGACGTGAGGTGGCTTTCCGAACTTGCGCTCAGGCTGGCGAGTGATCCCATCGGGGTCGAGACTTGGGCGAGCGAAAGACTCGGTGTGGGCTTGGCGCGACTCATGGATGCACCGACCATGGCAAGGGCCGCGAGGTTTCTTGTCCTAGCGATTGACTATCACCTGAACTCGCGATATGCGCCTAATGAACTTTATGCAGGCTGGGCGTGGATATGAGAAAGTTGTCCGTTGTGGAAGTCCACCGACAGAAGATCGCCGAGTTGGGACTCGATCCAAACGCTCTTGATCTCACATCGATCGAAGCAATCGCGGGAGCACTTCGTAGAACGGCGAGTTTTCTATGCCCTTGTACGGCTCCAACGCTGGTACGCGCTGTGGTTCGGCCGCTGCGAGGTTTGGTGGACGATCTCGAGGTAGTGAAGATTGTTGTCGAGGATACGCTTGACGCAATGATCGCCTATGGTGATATCTTGGAGGAAGATGAGTTGGAGGAAGGTCCAAACCAAAAGAACTCGGCCATGTTGTATGCGGCACCCGCTGCGTTCGTTACCCGCAAAAGCGGCACAGTGTTTTTGCTCGGTATTGCACCGGATCAACTCTCGGCGTTGCCAGAGGAACTCGAGGCGCGTATTGAATATGTGAACCACTTGCGGCGGTTAAACCCAACTTTAGGAGAGAATTTTCGAGACGACTTAGTCCAACTCGGCCTTGTGGAACTGTCCTACGACGATTGGTTGAGAATGCCCCCAATCGAAACCGCAGAACATTGCCTATCCCGCTTGGACCGGCAGTTGGACGCCGCACAACCATCGCGCGATGTACCTGGACTCTTGCTGTTAGATTCCGAGCGCCCCGTCCATTACTACCGCGGCCGCTGGGTAGAACCGCGATCCCAGTCCGGGCGTTTCGTGGCACGCCGAAGCCAAGCCTATGGCGCACAATTGTGGTGTTATGTCCAATTGCTCAATGGCAATCCCGAGCGCCTAATCGATTTTCCGATCGGTAGGAGCCGATGGCGGGGTTGCGACGAGGCATGGTGCGTTCAGCTTGCGATAGACGCTAAGCGAGGTGAACCTCAGCGTTTCAGGGTCTGTCCGGGTCCTGAAAACATGAGTGTAGTCGAGTTCTTTTCGCCTGTACCAATGTGGGCACGGCGAAGATGGGATGCGGTCGGCGAACCAGTGCCAAGCTCAGGGTGTTTATTCGCCTATCGGCTGGCTAAAACCGAACTGGCGGAGGAACTTCAATTCGCTCGCGATGCGCTATGGCTTGACGAACTAAAGGAAAGCGTAAAGCAACCATAAAGAGGATGATTAGATGTCCCTGACTATCGGAGAAACCATTCAGCAACTTCATCGTTCGCTGAAGGACTACATTGAGGCTACCTATCACGTGAGCCACCCAAAGCTTGTAGCGCAGCGACAACGGCTTCTCGAAGAACCCGGCGTGATTCATCAGAGACCATACTTGGAGAGCACACCTCGCTATAAAACAGGCTTGACGTTTCGGGAGCTTGGCCTCGATCCTGCGGCACTGGATGTCTTCTTAGCCGTCTCGAAAGCTGAAGTTGATCTCGGTCTGCTTATTCATGACCCGCCGTATGAGCATCAGGCAATCTCAACAAAACTGTCGCTCGTCGATGGACGGAGTATAGTAGTAATGACTGGCACGGGGTCTGGTAAGACCGAGTGTTTTTTGTTGCCTATTCTTGGAAAACTCGCGCGCGAGGCGCGAACTAAGGGGCCGCAATTTGGTTCAACGCCCGCCATGAGGGCGATGGTGCTTTACCCGATGAACGCTCTCGTAAACGATCAGTTGGGAAGACTCCGCCTTCTCTTCGGCGATCCCCGGATCGTCAAAAAGTTTATGGAATGGTCAGGGAGACCAGCCCGATTCGCTAGGTACACAAGCAGAACCTTATATCCCGGTGTCCGCGATGAAGACAAAGATAAGGACCGACTTCTTCCAATCGGAAAGTATTATGTGCAAAATCTGGAACTTGCTCAGGAAAAGGCATCACCTCAGCAGGCCGCTGCCGAGGCGCTGGTGAGTGAACTGAAAAAGCGAGGAAAGTGGCCTGCAAAACCGGACTTAATTGGTTGGTACGGCAAGAAAGGTGCGCGATGGCGCGATAAAAAGAGTGGTGAATTTAAGAGATGTGTGGCGCTGCCAGGAGACCCTGAACTCGTCACGCGACACGAGGTGCAGGAGGCACCACCTGATGTCCTAGTTACTAACTACTCTATGCTCGAATACATGTTGATGCGTCCCCTCGAACGACCGATTTTTGACCAGACGCGGGACTGGTTGCTCGCTAACCCGGAAGAGACTTTCCTGCTTGTCATTGACGAGGCGCACCTCTATCGGGGAGCTGCTGGGGCAGAAGTGGCGTTGCTCGTTCGTCGTCTTCGTATGCGACTTGGTATTCCGGCGGAGCGTCTTCAAGTTATCTGCACAAGCGCAAGCTTTAGTGACCCCGACTATGCTGTGCAGTTTGGTTCGCAACTCACGGGAAAAGATCGCGCCAATTTTAGCAGCGTGCAAGGGGACCTTCTACTGCGCCCCGAAGCGGCGAAAGGGACACTCGAAGACACTAACGCTTTGGATTCGATTAATCTCGGAGCTTTTTACGAAGCTGACAGTGATGAAGTTCGACTTGCTCACGTATCACCGTTTTTGGAATACCGGAATGTCAAACGTCCATGGCAGCTACAGCGGGCGTTATACGATGCGCTAGTCTCCTTTCCACCGATGGCAAGGCTCATCAACCTCACAATGACGGAAGCCTATCCGGTCGATGAACTTGGTCAAGAATTATTCGATGGTGTCTATCCAAACGTAGCGGCTCAAGCTGTCACAAACCTTATTGCTATTGGCAGCGTAGCTAGACACGACGCAACTGAGCCAAGTCTGCTGCCATGCAGGGTACATTCTTTTTACAGAGGGCTTGCTGGCCTTTGGGTCTGCATGGATCCACACTGCTCAAGTCTATCTCCCGACGAGCGCGGAGGACCTACAGGAAAGCTCTATAGCCAACCACGAGACACGTGCGAGTGTGGCGCAAGAGTTCTTGAACTATACACATGCCGCAACTGTGGAACAGCCTATGGTCGTGCTTATACCAACAATGTAGACGATCCAGACTTTTTATGGGCGGAGCCAGGCGGTTCGTTTCGTACGCCTACTGGTCAGTTCGACGAACTTGCGCCCATCGACTTGCTGCTTGAGAAACCTGTTTTCATTGAAGCGGTGGAGCCGGCGGAGTACGACTTAATGACCGGGCGTCTGAATCCACCTAGGCTGGGGTCCAGGAACCGCAAGGTCTACCTTAGAGCAGGCCGGTCTGGCACACCGGATACCGATGATGAGCCTCGCAATGCCAAACCGGGTGAATTTCGGCCGTGCGCTGTCTGTGGTGAAAGCGCTTCATTTGGACGTTCATCTGTTCAGGATCATCAGACGAAGGGAGATCAACCTTTTCAAGCACTGATTGCAAAGCAAATTCAGGTTCAACCTCCCAATCCGGTTCAGGCCACGAAACTGGCTCCTTTGCGGGGCAGGAAAGTCCTTATATTCTCAGATTCCCGTCAGACGGCTGCACGTCTGGCTCCTAACCTGCAGACATATTCAACTCAGGATGCGCTACGTCCTTTGATTGTTTCCGGCTTTGCCCGGCTGGCTGGCGTACCAATCATCGCTAATTTGTTATCGCTTGAAGACCTCTACCTCGGTGTGCTGATTGCCGCAAAGGATATGGGTGTGAGGCTTCGCCCTGAGTTGAAGGTAGGCGAGAGTTTTCAGGATGAGAACCTTGTTGAGGAGGCAGTTAGGACCGGGGTACTCACCAGAGATGCTGACCTATTGCAGTTGCTGGTGCGGCTGAGAGGATCAGCGCCACCAGAGTCCTTGCTTAGGGCGATTACAAAATCACTAGCCGATCGGTATTATGGATTGGAATCGCTTGCTCTTGCCTCTCTCGTAGAACGCCCTGAGCACTCGTCACAAATCAGCGGTTGGCCGGATATACCTGGGTACGCCGAGTCTCAAGAAGGAAAGATTGCGCTTACCCGCGCGTGGCTTCGCTGTTGGAGTCGCCCTGGTTTCTGGTTGAGTCGGATGCCACCAGCTTGGTGGTTACGAGATGTCCAGCCAAGATCAGGGAAATTTACAGAAATGCATCGGCTTCTTCGCGATAAGCCAGCACGGTCGTTATTCGAGAAGGAGTGGGTGCAGCGACTACTGGGGCTCTTTGCGGAACAAAGCGGACCGAACAAGTTTCGCTTGAAAGGAGGAGAACTTTCGCTAGCAATCGGCGGCAACTGGTCTTACTGCCAGTCCTGCAGAACGGTTCAGCGTCCGTTTCCAGGGAGAACAACCTGCGTTAACTGTGGCCAGGATACCGCTGTGCCTATCGATCCAGATACTGATCCCGTCTTCACTGCTCGAAAGGGCTACTATAGGGCAAGCACAATCGATGCTTTGAAAACACCGCCTACGGTACCTATGGCGTTAATTGCGGCCGAGCATACGGCTCAACTCAACACTGCGCAGGCCGAAGAAGTGTTCTCAAAGGCCGAGGAACATGAACTTCTTTTTCAGGACGTGAATCTCGGGCCAGAGGATAATGGGCGTGAGCGCCCAGCAATCGATGTTCTTTCCTGCACAACAACGATGGAGGTCGGGATTGATATCGGCTCCCTCTCCGGCGTCTCACTGCGCAATATGCCGCCAGCCCGTGCAAATTACCAACAACGCGCCGGTCGTGCAGGTAGGCGCGGTAACGCTGTGGCTACGGTAACGGCATTCGGCAGCGCTGATAGTCACGATGAACACTACTTCAGCCATCCTGATCAGATGATCAGAGGAGCGGTCGATGATCCGATCCTGACGCTTGACAACGCGGAAATTGCACGCCGCCACGTAACGGCTTATCTGTTGCAACGCTACCATCAGGCCAAGCTCCCGGCGATCAAACCTGAAGAGCAGCCGCATCTCTTCGCTGTTCTTGGCACAGTATCCGATTTTAAGGACACCAAGAAGGTTCTGAACAGGGTCGACTTGGAGCAATGGTTACGCTCGCAGGAAACAGAGTTAAGAAGTGAGATTGCCGCATGGCTTCCCAATCAGATGGACACAGCAGACCGTCAACGACTTCTTGACGCACTCATTGAAGGGACTCTTACGCCAATCGACGAAGCAATAGAATACGAATTCAAAGCGTCGGCAAGTACTGTTTCCGCAGGTCAGGTATCGGCGATGAAAAGAGAAGATGAGGGCGTGACGAACCTCGAAGCGCCGGATGAACAGGGCGAGGAGAAACCCGGCCGTGATCCCGCCTCTGAAAACCTCCTCGACCGCCTGCTTTATAAAGGAGTTCTGCCAAGATATGCATTTCCAACGGATGTTGCCACGTTTCACGTCTTCGACCCAGATCGCTCCACGTACTATCGGGCTGCTTTTCGCTTCACGCCATCTCAAGGGCTTCCAATCGCGCTCTCAGAGTACGCACCCGGAAAGGAAGTGTGGATTGGCAGCAAGCTCTGGACGTCAGGGGCTATCTACTCGCCTATGCGCAATGATCGCTCTCGTGCATGGGTTGGCCGACGATTGTACTACGAATGCACGTATTGCCACTATGCTCGAACCGTATCTCTTGATGAAGGATCGCGGGGTGAGATAAAGGATTGTGAGGCGTGTGGCGGAGTGGGCACTTTTGGCCCTGCTAAGTACTGGTTGCGTCCGCCAGGGTTTGCACACCCCGTGAGCAAGGAAGAAGGAACTTCTCCTGACGATCAACCTGCTAGGAGTTACGCTACGCGAGCCAAATTGACAATGCACACGCCTCCGGATGGGGCTAAGTGGACAAGACTCAATGACCGCATTCGTATGCATTACACCAGGCAGCACCTCCTTGTCACGAACCGTGGTCCGCGAGAGGAGGGCTACACTTACTGCACAAAATGCGGTCTTATCGAGCCGACCGCCTTGCCTAAAGGAATAGTTGGAGCGGCACACAGAAAGCCATACCCCGACCATAGAGACGAAAATTGCCCGGGCGGCGGCGCAACTAAAGGACTCGTGCTTGGAACGGACTTCATTAGTGACGTACTTCTCATTTCCATCGGCGTAAACGCCCCACTGACACTCGCCCCCGGACTCTTGGCAACCGACGTTGTACTACGCACGATTAGCGAGGCGCTCACAAAAGCTGCATGTGCTAGATTGGAACTGGAGGCCAATGAATTGCAGGCCGAATACCGACCAGCGCTCACTACTGCAGGACGCGAAGGACGCGAGGCAGAAATTTACCTCTATGACACCTTACCTGGAGGCGCTGGTTTTGCGCAAAGAGTTGGCCAATTCGGGTTGTCTGTGTTTGAAGATGCCTTGCGGCTTTTAGAAGAGTGTCCCGAGAACTGCGATCGTTCGTGCTACCGCTGCTTGCGAAGTTACAAGAATAAGTTCGAGCACGATCTTCTTGACCGTCAGCTTGGAGCCAGTCTCCTGCGATTCCTGATTCTGGGCAATTATCCGACCTTGGATTCGAAGAGGCTTGCGGCGTCTACGGATCTGCTCTTTGAAGATCTTCGACGACAAGACCTTGAACGGCTGACCATCGTACGGAATCATAGAATATCACTCCCCGGTTTTGGAACAGTAACAATACCCATATACGTGAAACGTTCGGATGGTTCAGAATATATCATTGGTCTCCATGGACCCCTAACACCTGATGATCCCCCTGACAGACTGTTGAGAGAAATCAAGGAGTTTTGCCCTTCTATTCCTGTGTATCTTTATGATGAAATGGTTATACGGCGGAACCTACCTGCTGCAACAAGCCATCTCATCTCGCAAATAGGATAGGACAAATGTTTGGAAGCAAGAACAAAGATTTCTGGCACGTGTTGCTACCAACAAAATGGCCTGAAGCGCCATCGTGGATGTCCTTCTCTACGCTCACAGAATTGGAGATTTGCCCGCGCCATTGGGCATTGGTTACCGCGGAGTATCCCGACGTATGGGATAATCGCGGCTACCCTTCTATGCCGCGGACCTCAACTCTTGAAGGAACAATCGTTCATCTGAGCCTACAGAAAATCACAGATGCTCTTGCAGAAAATAGTTGCCCGTCACTGGTAGAGCAGAGTGCGGTTTCAACCTTGCGACAATTGGGTGGGTACACGGCGATTATTATGGATAGCTTGGAACGAGCCCTACTTCCATACACCGAGAACCCACGAGCATCCAAAGTCTTGGACGGTATCCGCGCTCGGCTTGTTGCCAAGATTCCAGAGCTTCGGACGAGGGTCCAGAGATACCTAGCCCGCATTCGCCTCGAGCCTCGTGCTATTGTGCGCGGAAAAACCGCTGTACACCCAGGGGAGGGACCTCGTGCTGCCTTGCAGCACGGCACTTACACAGAAGTGTTTCTACAGTCCTCCAAATTAGGTTGGCGGGGTGTCGCTGATATGCTCACCCTTTCGACCACTAAATGTGAGATCAGGGATTTCAAGACTGGTGCCCCAAAGGAGGAGCACCAAGTCCAACTGTGGACATACGCATTGATCTGGGCTCGAGACATCGGTCTAAATCCCTCTGGCCGGCTCGCTGATAAACTCGTGCTCTCATACGACCAGCGTGACGTGGAAGTACCAGCCTTAGAGGCCAGCAAACTATGTTCGCTCGAGGATGAAATTATGAAACGAACCGACGCAGCGCTTGCTGATTTTCAATCGGGTGATTCACGGGCTCGTATGAGCTTGAAAAACTGTATGTACTGCGCGGTGCGACATTTATGCGAGGAATATTGGGATTGGCTCGCCCGACATTATCCAAAGGATGAAGAGACCAAGGGAAAATATACAGACATTCAGATCAAGCTCTCCTCTCGACACGGACCCAGTAGTTGGAATGGAGAAGTCGAATACGGTCCGGCTATGGAGGCTGGAACAGCAATTCTATTGCGAACAGAGAATCTCGCACTTGATCTGCCTCGAGGTCAGCGTCTGAGGCTATTAAACGTGCACGTAAGTGTACCCAACGAGGAAACGGAACCGAAAAACGGACATCATTTAGTTGTAGCGACCATGGGGTCGTGGTCTGAAATTTTCCTGCTTGGCAGATTATAATAAGTGTCGGAATGACGGGGAGAGGGGACATACGGGGACAGGGAGAGGGACGGAGACCCATGGGGACATCCTGTAGTCCTCCTGTCAACATAAATATCAATACTCAATGATATCGGGAAATGCTTTGGGGTCAAATCTTTATTTTTGACAAACGTTGGGTGAATTCCAGTTCAAAGTGCACCAGCGGAGATAACAAGTAGGACATGACGGGA
>CAZPXL010000024.1:13179-15806 GCA_964591005.1 uncultured Eubacteriales bacterium | reverse complement strand
CTGCTTCTTTGTTGAAAACTTCCCGATCCTGCCCAAGGAAGAGCATGTGCACGGCGCAGGCCACTCTGTCGGAGCAGGCACAGGCTTCCACGCATAATACAAACAATATACTTAAAAGTACTTAAAGGTTCAGGGGGGCTTAATAAGCCCCCCTGAACCTTTAATCGTATTAAACCATCACTTTCGCAAATATACGCCGCCATCCAATCGGGGACATACCTCAACACGCAGAAATGCTTGTGAAGAGGTGTGTCCCCTTTCCTCTGTCTGAGCATCAGCTTTAACCATCACTTTCGCAAATATGCCCAGCCATCCCGATCGGGGACATACCTCAGCATGCAGAAATGCTTGTGATAGAGGTGTGTCCCCTTTCCTCTGTCTGAGCATCACATAACGAAAAATGCGACAAGAGAACATACCCCTGTCGCGATGTCGCGGATGAATAAAATGCGACAGTTGAGAACCGTCCCCCTGTCGCACTTCTGTATACAACAATGCGACAAGAGAACCGTCCCCTTGTCGCACCAACAATGCGACAAGAGAACCGTCCCCTTGTCGCACTCTTTACTTTCCATGGCTAGTGAGGCTTTTCCTGGGTGACACTTGTAACCTGGCTGACAACATCTTCCTTGACCTGCTTAACTTCATTTTTAACTTCTTCAAAATCTGCAAAGCTGGCCGCAGAAGCCCTTCTGAATTCATTCATGGTTTTACCCAGCGCCTTTCCCATTTCAGGCAGCTTGCCCGGCCCGAATATGACCAGCGCTATGACTAAAACCAAAACTACTTCCGACATTCCAAGGTTGGGAAACATAATTACCACCCCTCGCAGAAATAGTGGTACATATAATTCTAAACGAACAATGAACAATACACAATATATATTACTATGTTCGGGGCTTATATAAATATTCCTGCCATATCTTTAAAACTTATTAAACCTCCGGGGCTTCCAGTGTTAGATGCCCCAGTTTGCCGCCCCGGAACTCTTTTAAAACAACCTGGGCCGCCTTTAAGGTGTCCACGTTTCCACCAGGCTTGAGGAAACCCCTTCTGGCCCCTACCGCCCGCAGCATTTCCTCGGGTTCCTCAGGCAGTTCCTCCGGCAGTTTATACCGCTCACGCAGCACATGGGGGTAATTTTCAGACAGCCATTGTAATAATTTGCCGGCTACGATATTTAAATCGTAAATATCTTCCTTTATGGCGCCCGTTGCCGCCAGCCTGAAAGCAACTTCCGCATCCTCGAACTTGGGCCAGAGCACACCCGGCGTGTCCATCAGGTCCAGGCTGCCGCCCACCCGTATCCACTGCCTGCCCCTGGTAATGCCCGGCCTGTCTTCGGTTTTTGTGACACTGCGTCCGGCCAGCTTATTGATAAAAAATGATTTCCCTACGTTGGGGATGCCGACCACCATGCAGCGGGCCGGCCTTGGCCGGCGGCCGGATGATGCCAGCGAGGCCATCTTTTCCGCGGTAAGCTGTTGAACCAAACCTGGAACCAGCCTTACCCCCCTGCCGCTGAGAGAGTCAACCGCCGCGGCACTCGCGCCGGTTTTTAAAAAAAAACCTTCCCAGGTCCCGGTCAGGACAGGGTCGGCGAGATCAGCCTTGTTCAATACGATAAGCCTTGGTTTCCCTCGGGTTATAACGTTGATATCGGGGTTCCGGCTGCTGAACGGTATCCTTGCGTCTAAAACTTCTATTACGACATCTACAAGTTTGAGGTCTTCTTTTATTTGCCGCCTGGTTTTAGCCATGTGGCCGGGAAACCACTGAATATCCATTCTTCATCTCCAACTCTGCAAATATTATTTACAATAATATGCCCGCGCAGCATTGGCTCAAACGGTCAAGCCGCGCACGTTTGGTTGGTTTACCTGGCTACGCCGATCCTGTCCGGCGGCCAGTAAATAAATATTTCTTTGCCGACAATCAGGTTCCTGGGCACAAAACCCCAATCCCTGCTGTCACTGCTGTTGTTGCGGTTGTCTCCCATCATGAAGTAATACCCCTCGGGCACCGTCACCGGGCCGTAACTTCCAAACCTTAGCCCCGGGGGAAGGTAATCTTCAGGCACCAGCTGCCCGTCAATATAGAGTTGGCTGTCCTTAAGCGCCACTGTCTCACCGCCAAGGGCTATTAGCCGCTTCACAAAATACCTGCTGGTATCCTTGGGATACTTGAATACCACTATATCCCCCCGCTTTGGTTCATCCAACCGGTAGGCCAGCTTGCTGGCAAAAATATAGTCCTGTATCTGCAGCGTCGGCTCCATTGAACCAGAAGGGATGCGAAAATTTTGCATTATAAAAGTATGAATCAAAAAAGCCAGCACCGCGGCGACCAGGAGAGATTGCAAGATTTCCATAAAAAACGAGTTTTTCTTGGCAGGGTCTCCATTCTGATCCAAGTTTACTACCTCCCGGGCTTGCCTTCACAGGCACTGCAATAATGTTTTAAAAAGGGTAACCGCGTATCTTTAGGTCTTAAGCAATTACAAGACAATCCTTGGGATTCAATTGATGACAGATACCCAGTAGGTAAAGTTTTAACTGCTAAAGTTGTAAAACTTACTAATTCAGGTGCTTTCATTAACCTTGAAGAAGGTATTGATGGTTTCTTAC